>DATFVA010000052.1:0-5522 GCA_035260565.1 Ignavibacteriaceae bacterium
ACAATCGAATACTTTTTCACAGCCGTTTTGTTTAAATGCAATAAGAAGATGATCATTTCCCACAATTCTCGGAGTTCCTGATACTGCAACTTCCTCAGATAAAAATAACGGTCTCATATTTCCAGGACCGAATGGTGAGAACATATCAATAATTCTTAAAAACTTAGGTGTTATTTCAGAAAATTTAAGCTTAGAGTCAATATAAACTTCAGGAAAAAGATCCGCCTCTGTAACTGTTTCTCTTACGATCTGGTTAAACTTTATCTTGAATTCTTCTATTTTATCGACTTCAACTGCAAGTCCTGCAGCTGCCTGATGACCGCCGAAATGGATCAGGAGGTCCTCACATTTCTTCAGTGCTTCATATATATTAAAATTCGAAATACTCCTTGCGGAACCTTTTGCCACGCCGTCTACAGTTGTAAGCATTATAGTAGGACGATAATATTTCTCAACAAGGCGCGAAGCAACTATCCCTATAACACCGGGGTGCCAGGCTTCCTGGTGAAGTATGATAGATAGTTCCTCTTTGAGGTCTATAGTGCTTTCAACCAGTTGAAGGGCATTATCGAAAGTATCTACATCTATCTTTCTTCTTTCATAGTTCTCAGTCTCAAGTACCTGTGCAAGTTTAAGCGCCTCTGCTTTATCTTTTGTGATCATCAGCTGAACGGCGCGCTCTGCATCCCCGAGCCTGCCCACAGCATTAATCCTGGGTGCTAGGGTAAAAACTATCTGGCCGGTGTTCAGATTTCCCGGATGAATATTGCTCTTTGAAATAAGTGCTTCCACTCCCGGCCGGGGATTATCATTAATAATTTTTATTCCCTCACTTACAAGTGCTCTGTTCTCATCAATCAGGGGGACAATATCTGCCGCCGCTGCCAGGGCAACAAGATCAAGGTACTGCATGGGCATATCTCTTTTCCCGATTCTTTCAGCGACTCCCTGTGCAAGTTTAAAAGCGATCCCCGCACCTGATAAATATTTAAAAGGATAATTGCATACAGGCTTCAGTGGATCGAGTACTGCATAAGCATTAGGTATCTGTTCCTTCGGCTGGTGGTGATCGCAGATGATCAGGTCCATTCCGAGTTTATTCACAAGTTCGGTTTCTTCAATAGCAGTTATCCCGCAGTCTACTGCAATCATTAGCGAAGTACCACGGTTTTTTATCTGCTCAACGCCTGCAGAGGAAATACCATAACCTTCAGTAAGTCTTTTGGGAATGTAATATTCAACATTTGCATCAAGTTCTTTAAGGAACAGGTAAAGCAGGGCCGTTGAACAAGTACCGTCGACGTCATAGTCGCCGTATATGGTAATCAGTTCATTTTCTGTAAGTGCCTGGATAACACGATAGGTTGCGGGTTCCATCCCATCCATCTTGAAAGGATCATGTATCGCTTCAATAGTTGGACGGAAGAAGTTTTTGGCTTGAGTAAAAGTTCTTATATCTCTTAAAACAAGAAGTCTTGCCAATACCTCTGAGATATTGAGCGAATCAGCTAACGACCGTGTGGTATAGTCGTCTACGACTTCTCTTATTTTCCAGCGTTTTTCTGGCATAATACTCTTTTAAGAGATAAAAAATAAAAAGAACAAAATACGGATCAGAACTATAAGCCGAATTCTGTAATCCGGCAGCTGCCGGATGGCAATTATTTGTCTTGTTCCGGCGTTGCCGTCGGAATCCAGCGGTCTACCCGGAGATCATATCCGAATTTAATCGGATATCGAAGCGAACAACTCCGCACTATTAAAAGTTGAATCTCCATATTTGACCTTGCTTCGAGTGGGGTTTGCCATGTTCCGCATAAACGGAATCCCTTACGGGACCGGTAATGTTGCCACTACCGCGGTAGGCTCTTAACCTGCCTTTTCACCCTTATCCGGCAGCTGCCGGACGGTATATTTTCTGCGGCACTTTCCGTAGTTATAAGATTGCTCCATACAACCCCCGGGTGTTGCCCGGCACTCTGTTCTTTGAAGTTCGGACTTTCCTCCCTCCCGTTTTACAGGGAGAGCAATTGCCCGTTCTGAACTGTATTTTTATTCTTTAAACTCTTTTCAATCTCTTAATTTGATAACTAAAAGAAATGATAATAAATATTATTAACTGAAGCGAATATAATAAATTAAATGCCTTAATTCAGCAGAAAAGATTTGAAATGACGCCTTTGCTTTAATTGATCAGTTTTGTTGATTTTTTTAATAAATATGTTCAGAAAAGTCGATAGTAAAATTATCACAGAAGCATTTGGTCGCTTTGGTGAGAGAATTGAGCGAAGTTGAAAATCGAAAGTCAGTCTGTAAGCACTACTATTGAGAGATCGGGATCATGGAGTTGTTAGGGATTAAAGATAGAGAGTAGATAACGGGCAGATAAGAACTCATCAGGTTAGAAAAACTGAACTTAGGTTAGTAATTCTTCACTTCATCCCTGTCAGCCTCTTAGTCTCAGGTCTGAAATCTGCGCTCCGGGAATCAGCTGTCATATCAGCGGGATTATTTCCACATACCTAAAAAACCGCACACTCTCATCAATTTTTCCCATCAACCGCTATATATATTACACTTATATCATTAGCCCGGAATAAATGTAACTGGTCGACATTATTTATTCTTCAGTGAGCTCTGCTATTTCCGGTGAAACAAGAATTCTTCCGCAATATTCACAAAAGAAAAGCCTGTTATTTCTTCTTATTTCAAGCTGCCTTTGAGACGGAACTATATTATGGCATCCCGAGCAAGCAGATCTTTTTATTGTAGCAACAGCTTTCCCTTTTTTTGCTCTTCTTATGCGCATATAAGCAGAGTAATCCGGCTTCTTTGTCTCGGCTTCTATTTCTTTTCTTTGAGACCGCAGCTTGGCTTCTTCTTTTTCGTTTGCCTTAATTATTTCTTTGAGATCGGCTTCTTTAACTTTCAGTTCTTCGTTAAGTTCAGCAAGCTGTGGTTCAAGGGATTCAATATCCTCGGCAAGGTTTTTACTTTGGTCAGCAAGCGCATCATTTTCGGTTTCAAGTTTGGTCATCTGTTCTTCAGTATGATCAATCTCTTTTGTTAATGCATCGTATTCTTTGTTGTTTCTGACCTGGTAGAGCTGGGCCTTGAACTTCTTCTGGTTTGCTTTGAACTTTTCAACTTCTTCTTCATTTTCTTCTCTTTTTTCAAGCGATTCTTTTCTCTTAGCCTGTTTTTCACTTACCTGCTCTTTAATGCCGTCTATCTTATCCCGTAACGCTTGAACGGCGTTTGGTAAATCTCCCCGGAGTTCTTCAAGTTCATCAAGCTGATCATCAATCTGTTGTAATTCATACAGGGTTTTTAATCTGTTTACCAATTTATCCATTCTCCTTATTATTTATAAAAAATTTAACCGGATTTGTAGTTTTACTATAATTAAAAATCTTTATTTCTTTGCTCACGAAAGAACTGAGTCTCTCCCGTACTTCATCCATTGAAAAGATCTCAGTTTCATAATGCCCTGCGTCAATCAATAAAATGTTTTGTTCCGCCTCCTGGAAAGAATGATATTTTATATCCGCCGTAATGTAAACGTCGGCGCCTGACTTGATTGCATCTTTTATGTATTCACTCCCCGAACCGCCGCATACAGCCACCCTTCTTATTTTTTTCTTCCCGCTGCCGGCATACCGGAAGTTCTTTAACCCGAGTGTCCTGCTTATATAATCCATAAACTCATCAGCAGTCATAACCGGATCCAGCATTCCCGCCGCCCCGATCCCATAATTTGTATGTTCATTGTTAAGGGGATATATATCATATGCAGGTTCTTCGTAAGGATGCACTTTAAGCATTTCCGTAATGACATTTCTGATTTTCCAGGAATCAACCAGCACTTCAAAACGGATCTCATTTACGGTCTCAAATACTTCTCTTCTGCCCGCTGCAGGATTGGTTTTTCCTGAACCTTTAAATGTTCCTTTTCCCGGAGTTCTGAAACTGCAGTTTGAGTATTCACCTATTTTCCCTCCGCCTGCATTAAATATAGCACTGGAAACTTTTTCGAGAGATTCCTCAGGAATAAAAACGACGAGTTTTACCTGGCTGGCGCTGAGCTTTGTAAGGAAATCCACATCCCTTAGTTTCAGCTGTTTTGCAAGCCTGAAGCTGACACCGTCTTTTGTGTAGTCAAGGTTTGTGTGAGCTGAATAGAGAGTGATGTCATTTTTGATCAGCTTCTCGATTACCTGTGAGCGGGAATCCTTATCTATCGAAATTCTTTTAAGCGGATTAAATAGAAGAGGGTGGTGGGAGATTATTAAGCTGCAGGACTTCCTGGCAGCTTCATCAACCGCTGAGGGTGTTACATCAAGGCAAAGGAATATGTTTTTTATATCTCTTTCAGTTGATCCAACCTGCAATCCTGCGTTGTCCTTTTCCCAGGCTATTTCTTTCGGAGCCCATTGTTCTAAATATTTAATGATTTCAATGCACTTCATAGCAAAAAAAATGCACTTCTAAAATTTGAAGTGCATTTTTATAATTTCTCTGCTTTTGTGGTTTTTCCGGGAGCAGAATATTTAACAAGATCGAGAAATTTAAGTTTTTCTAAAATTAGTTTATCCATATCAAGTCTCTAAATATACCAGATCAATATCTAATAATCAACAATCGAGCCAGTGACCTGAATAATTAATTTGGCTCAACCCAATTATCATCATCTTTAATCAGTCCGATCAGTTCATCTACAGCATTATCGGCCGGCACATTTCTTTTAACAATATCTTTCGCACGGTATAATGTAATTTTACCGGCGCCGGATCCGACATAACCGTAATCAGCGTCGGCCATTTCGCCGGGACCATTAACTATGCATCCCATTATTGCAATCTTAACACCTTTCAGATGCTCTGTTCTTTTCCTGATCATATCGGTGGTTACCTGCAGATCAAAAAGAGTTCTACCACATGAAGGGCACGCAATATATTCCGTTTTTGAGATCCTTACCCTGGCTGCCTGCAGTATACCAAATAACGTCCGGTTAATTACTCTTTCGTATGACTCCCTGATATTTACGAACTTTCTGACCAGTTTGTTGTGATTATTAAACTCCTTTTCTTCTTCTTTTAGCTTTCCTTTTAATTCTACCCATACGCCGTCTCCCAGCCCATCAATCAGCAGACCGCCCAGGTCGGTCGACGAAAAAAGCCTCAGCTGGTCTATATCAATATTATTGTAGATCCTTTTAACTATCACCGGGTTATTAACACCATTATTCATTAATTCAAAAAAAGCCCTTCTTTGTTCGGCCATCCCATGAGTATTATCAGTGGTTAAAAGAATAACTGCAGTTTTATCTTCTTTTAACCTTGTCAAAAACCCGGGTTCAAGGTCATTCAGATCAAGACTTATAATGTTCATTGAACCGGAAAAACCATTCCCTTTCATATAAACATCTTTCGGGATTAAAGGATATCCCTTCAGGTCTGTTTTCCATACATCGTAATCTCTTACCAGCTTAAGACTTCCCGGAAGATCAAAGGGTACATTCT
>DATFVA010000053.1:0-5503 GCA_035260565.1 Ignavibacteriaceae bacterium
TCTACGAAAGAAGGGAATCTTAATAACGATCTTTTCTTCAATCTTGCTGTGAGCAAAGATTATGTATGGGCTGGTGCTGCTGACGGATTATTCATTTATAACCGCAAAAAGAATACATGGTCAAATAAAAAATTTGCCCTCGGCGGTGAAATGGGGAACTGGATAAGAGCACTTTGTTATGATCCTGAAGAGAATGTGTTATGGATAGGAAGGTTTAAGAATCTTACACGCCTCGATGTCAGAAGGCAGAAATTTATAGATTATGATAAGACGATAAAGGGGGACTCTAAAACAAATAACTTTACTACAATTTCTCTGGATGGGGATAGTCTTGTTTGGTTCGGGACTGAAGGCGGTGTCCATAAATACTATAAAAATAGAAATATAAATAGTAACTCTGCATGGGATTTTTACAACAATAAAGGGGGCAAATTCCTTGAGGAAGGCTCTTTCATTTCTATCAGCGATTTCATGTTCGATAATAAATATGTCTGGTTTGGAACAGATGAGTTTGTAACCAAAGAGCAGCCGGAATTCAACATTGGAGGAATTTATATTTTTGACAGAAACCGGAGATGGCTGAGGATATCCAAAAAAGATGGTCTTCCTGCGAATGGAGTTTACTGCTTTGCAAGAACTGGTAACACCGTCTGGGCCTCTGTTTACCAGTTTTCCAAAAATGATAGAGCTGAATACGGACATGGGGTCTCCCTGATTGATCGGATAACCGGAGAGGTTAAAGATCTTGATCTGGATAAAGCTAAAATAAAAACCTCAACAATCCCTGCTTTATTATTTGACGGAACCGATCTCTGGATAGGTACGGATAACGGATTATTCAGGGTTAAGATTGACAATCCTCTGGCACACTGGAGCGGAAGAAAAAAGCCTTTACAAGAAGAAAAACCGGCCGGACGTAGAAAAAAGTAAGTTATCTGCCAGCCTCAGATATTTTCCGAATAAATAGGACCGATTAATGATCCCTACTGATTTAGGTATCTTCAGCCTCTTCTGCTGGTTTGTAGAATCGGTTCATCCCTGGAGAAAATAAAAAGACCTGAATCCTGTATAGAATGGTAACAACTTTGCAAAATTCATTCCCTATTCGGTAACCAATTAGCCCGGGCATAAACTCAATTCTTCTTTAGTTGCTTGGTACAACCCATACCCGTCTAATCAGCTTTGTGCAAAAAATGATCATGCCTTAAACCGTATTCCAACTGCCTAAATACGTCATAAATACCTGGTGAATACGCTATGAATACGCTCTGAAAACGCACTGAAAACGCACTGAATACGCTATGATTACGCTTAAATAAGCTGATACTGCCGAAAGCAGTCCTATGTTAATAGCATTATTGGTATTAAAGGGAGTTCAAAATTAAGACGGGTGAAATTCCTCCGGGCACTTTCTAAAACCTGGATTATTTTATCATTCTCAGTTCAAATCAGAGAGCTTTGCCCGGCCCACATTTATACTTATAATTCTTTTTGAAGAATCATTTTATCCGTATTTTTACGCTGATAATTCAATTTAAGGATATTTATGATCTCCATTCCTGTTCGCAGAATGAATGAACTTAAAAGAAATTTTAAAGGATTAAATATTGCCGTTATCGGCGACATGATGCTTGATTGTTATTTCCAGGGTGATGTTAAAAGAATTTCACCGGAGGCTCCTGTTCCTATCGTTGAAGTAGGTAATGAGTTTTTTCGCTTTGGGGGAGCAGCCAATGTGGCCCTTAATATCCTGAAACTGGGAGGAAATCCGGTTCCTGTAGGAGTAATAGGCTATGATAATGACGGCACCATATTTACATCGCTGATAAAAGAGCTGAATATTAACCTGGACGGAATATTTATAGATGAATCGCGTCCCACTACTGCAAAAACAAGAGTTATCGCAAATAATCAGCATGTGGTTAGAATTGACAAAGAGAGTAAAGAGTATCTTAATAAAAAATTACAGGACAAAATATTTAATTACCTAAATGATCACAGTTCGGATCTGGATGCAGTAATACTTGAGGATTATAACAAAGGTGTATTATCCGCTTCCTTAATTGAAAAAATAATCAAGCTTGCAAAATCGAAAGGTATTATTGTTACCGTAGACCCTAAGTTCAACAATTTCTTTTCCTTCAAAGAAGTTACAGTTTTTAAGCCCAATAGAAAAGAAGCCGAAGATGTTCTTGGTATGAAAATAAAAACTGATGAGGATATATCCGCAGCAGGCGCGAGGATCCTTGATAAGATCAACTCCAGGTATGTTCTTTTGACTCTTGGGGAGGGAGGGATTGCCGTGTTTGAAAAGGGGAAGCCTGAAAAAAGAATGCCGACTAAAGCAAGAAAAGTTGCTGATGTGTCCGGTGCGGGAGATACTGTAATTTCTACCCTTACTATGGCGCTGGCTGCAGGTGCAGATATTATTGAGGCTTCATACCTTGCTAATTATGCCGGCGGTATCGTGTGTGAAGAGATAGGCATTGTTCCGATTGAAATCGATAAGTTATTCAGAGCCGTTAAGGAAGATAATCCATGAGTAATATTAAATCTCTTGATGAAATAAAGGAATTAAGAAAATCCTTCAGAGATGCAGAAAAAAAAGTGGTTTTTACAAACGGCGTATTTGATATAATTCATGCCGGTCATGTCGATTATTTAATAAAAGCCAGGCAGTCGGGCGATGTACTTATAGTGGGTATGAATAGTGATAATTCAGTAAAGAGAATTAAAGGTGAAAATAGACCTATAGTACCCGAATCGCAGAGGGCATTCGTGCTCTCAAACCTGAAGCCGGTTGATTATGTCGTGATATTTGAAGAAGATACACCTGCAGAACTAATTGAGAATTTAATTCGCGATATATTAATAAAGGGGGCCGACTGGTCTCTGGATAATATTGTAGGTAAAGATGTTGTGCTGAAAAATGGGGGAGATGTTAAGACCATAGAATTTGTGAACTCCCAGTCAACTTCAAATATTGTTCAAACTATACTGGAGAGATATAACAGGTAGGCTGCAAATTCATCATTTGATGTTAAGTAAATTTTCTTTATTTAATAACTATCAGATCATTTATAATTAAATTTTTGCAAAGTGGCAGAAGAGCAGATAAAAGAAAATAAAGCCGGGAAGAAAAAAAGAACGCTGCTGCAGAAAATAGTCAATGTATTTCTCTACATCGGCCTGGGAATTTTTCTGATACTTGTTATTGCATTTGCTGTAAGCCAGACTTCTTTTTTTCGTAACTGGCTCCGCGAGACTGCGATGAATGCAGCTAATAATGCCCTGAATGGAAAAGTATATATCGGACAGCTTGACGGAACCATTTTTACTTCGCTTATCCTTCATGATACTTATATAACGATGGATAAAGATACTCTGCTTAATGCCTCAAGGATAGAGCTGAGAACAAGCCCGCTGCAGCTGCTCTTTAAGAAAATTTACGTTAGGAAATTAGAACTTGATGATACCCGGATCAACCTGGTCAGAGATGCCCGCGGTGAGCTTAATGTTTCAAAACTGGTTCCACCCTCCAAGAATATTGATACAACTTCTTCTTCTTTCCCCTTCAAAATAATTATCGCGGAAATGAAGATAAAAAATTCAGCCTTATCCCTGAAGGATTATAATATAACTTCAACAGCTTCCTATGATAGTCTAAATCTGCATAACCTGAATGTTAAAAATTTAAATCTCTCCCTCAGTGCTTTAGCTGATATAAATAATAATGATTTTGAGATAGGGATACATTCTCTTTCCCTAGATCCGAACATAAACCGGTTTGCGCTGAAAGATCTTTCTGGCGAATTCTATGTGAATAATGATTCTATAAGCGTAAAGGATTTTAACCTTAAAACGGAAGCTTCAGACTTTACTATTAATGCACTTGTAGGCAATTTTTCACTCTTTGACTCCACACGTAACAGTGATTTTACAAAAGCCGGGTTAAATGTGAAACTTGATGCAGATAAGTTTTCATTCTCCGATTTATCGGTCTTTGTACCTTCCACCGATATTCTTCAGGGGACTATTTCTGCTAAAATTAATACTTCGGGATCATTTAAACTACTGCATCTCGAACTCCTGGAGATAAATTTTCAGAATACTCATCTTCAGACCAAAGGGCAGATTGAAAATATTGAAGCAGGTCAGGACATGCAGATCACTGCTGATTTTAATCATTCATATATTGATCAACGGGATATAAATGACATAATTCCTTCACTGCAAATACCCGTTTTTAAGGAATATGGTACAATCAGATTCGACAGTCTGCTCTATAAAGGCAAACCTCTAAATTTCTTTACAAACGTAAATATAAATACCGAGCAAGGTTCATTCGCTGTTAGTGGATATCTGGACCTGGATAAGGGACCTATTACATATGACCTGGGCTTCAGCACAAAAAATCTCAACCTGGCACCTATAGCAGGTATGACCTCAAACCTTACATCCCGTGGTTCGGTAAAAGGAGCGGGCATAAAACCCGATAGCTTGACTGCATCTGTTAATTTTTTTGCCGGCGGTTCGACCGTAAACGGTATTCGAATGGATACTTTAAGACTGACTGCTGATGCAAATAATAAGAAAATCAATTACAACCTTACCGCATATTCAGATACTCTGTATGCTTCTCTCAATGGTTCGTTTGATTTTACAAATAAAAAACTCCCTTCGTATGAACTGATAGGGGATATTAAAAATCTTGACATGGCCACTATCTTAAAGGATACTTCAGCGCGGACAGACCTTAATTTCAGCATTGATGCAAGCGGAGAAGGTTTCAATCCGGATAGTATGAATCTTTTTCTCAGTACCACACTATACAACGCTTCGATTAAAGGAATTAAAATTGACAGCACCCGCGCAATAGTGGACCTGAGAAGGAATGATGGAGGTGAAAGAGTTGTTAATATTATTTCTGATCTCGCAGATATTACCCTGACCGGGGATTTTACGGTAACCGATGCAGCCTCCTTAATGACTACCGAAATGAAGGTCGTGACCAATGCAGTAAAGGATAAAATTAATAATCTTTTGCCTTCAGAAGCAGGAGACTCGATAAGGATATCAACACAAAATTTTCCGGTTATTGAAAAAACGGGTGAAAGGACCAGTTTGGATTATGTAATAGAGTTTAAGAATTTCCAGTTACTCTCACTTTTTCTCGGAGGCAAACAACTTGAGCTTGACGGGGACGTTCAGGGGAAACTTGAAGAGACTGCAGACTCTTTAAACTTTACTTTTAAAACAACACTTGACTATCTGAAGTATTGGGGCAAGAATGATGTTTTCTTTTTATCCAAATTGAACCTCGATCTTGCACTCCATAACGACCTGGGGAGCATTTCGTTATCACAGTTAAATGCGGATGTTGATTTAAGCATTGAAAGAATTTTTACTGGTAGTGATATAAAAGATTTACACCTCGGACTAAGTATTCAGGATGATTCCGCTGCCTTGCAGTTCTCTGCAAATCTTGAGAATTATCTCACGG
>DATFVA010000054.1:0-9631 GCA_035260565.1 Ignavibacteriaceae bacterium
ATCCCTCCATCGGATGACTAGCCAAATGGATAAAATGCTCCAGTGATCCTATTGTTATACCGTATATAGGACGTATGTGAGACGTATGTGGAACGTATGTGAGACGTATGTGAGACGTATGTGGAACGTATGAAATACGGATTTGGAACGGGGAATAGATCAGGCTTTCGGTATAAAGACGACCCGCATGTGAAGGAGCTGTTAAAATCTGGGTTGGATAAATAATTATTAGACGATATATTTTAGAGTTGAATAATAATTATCCGAAAAGGTTATGAATAAAATTCTGGTGGTTTTTACCGGCGGCACATTTTCCATGAAAATTGACAAAAAAACAGGCGGTGCCGTTCCAAGATATTCAGGGGATGAACTACTTGACAAAATTCCGGAGGCAAAAGAGCTGGCCGATATTACTTGTTATGATTTTGGTAAATACCCGGGACCTCATATGACCCCGCAGCTTATGATGGAGCTTTCAAAGAAGATCCGTGGTTTGATGAAGGAAGAAAATTATACGGGTGCGATTGTTACTCACGGAACAGATACTCTCGAGGAGACGGCATATTTTCTGGACCTGACAATACAGACAGAAAGTCCCATTGTTGTGATTGGTTCTATGAAAAATAGTTCAGAACCTGAATGGGATGGTCCCAGGAATCTGCTCGATGCAATACATATTTGTCTGAATGAAAACTGCAGGAATCTTGGCGTGCTCGTATGTCTGAACGGCGAAATAAATGCTGCAAGTGAGGTTACCAAAATATATACTGAACAGATTGACAGCTTTACGAGTCTTGACTTCGGAAATCTGGGATTCGTTCAGAATGGCAGGGTAATTCTGAATCGTCTGCCGAGAAAACTTGAAACTATTGAAACAGATCACCTTGTACCGAATGTTGATATGCTGACAGTATATGCCGGCATGGACGATAAGTTTTTTAAATATTCTGCCGACAGCGGCGTTGAAGGTATTGTAGTAGAAGCACTCGGAGTCGGAAACGTTCCGCCTCCTGCATTTGAGGGGATAAAGTATGCCGTTGAAAAAGGAATTCCTGTCGTACTGGTCTCCCGGTGTCCTGCCGGAGAAACTCTCGACATCTACAGCTATCCCGGAGCCGGAAAATGGCTTCACAAATTAGGCGTAATCTTTGCTGATTACCTAAATGGACAAAAGGCCAGAATTAAGCTTATGCTTGCTCTGGGTGTTACAAAGGATAGAAAGAAACTGAGGAAACTTTTCGAGAATTAGGTCAGAGCATCTCCTCCAGAATTTCCTTTAATACCTTTAATTCCTGCCGGGTCGATTCCTGAACCGGCGCGGGAGGGTTTTCGGTTATCGAAGTATTAAGCAGCTTGTAAATGCGCTGTGCTGCTAAAGTAAAACTATACCTGTAATGGTCCCGTTTCCATTCATCATCTTTTTTCTTCTTCGCAATAATATCCAGATCTCTTTTCAGATTATCAATCATTCCATAAAGATCTTCTTTAAGCCAGTTGTGGATTACCATAATTTCCTTTCTAATAAAATCCGTTTACCGTGGATAGGTGGTCGTCTATGATTAGGAATGGTTTAGAAAATTCAAATGCTCAACTTCAACTTTTTGTACATCCTTCACAGGTTTCCCCAGGAATAATTCTGCAACCTCCCTGAATTTAGTAGGGATATCACTTACATACAATTCATGATTGCCCATTCCATAACTATTAGTATGAAGTCCTGTTCTGTCGAGCTCATTCCTGATAATTTCAGCAGCAGCAATTCCCGAATCCACCAGGACTACATTTTCACCTATAACCTCCTGGATGACCTTTGACAGAATTGGATAATGAGTACATCCAAGTACAAGAGTATCAATGTTTTCCTCCCTTAACTCTCTTAAATATTCTTCGGCAATTTCATATGTGGCTTTATGATCAATCCATCCTTCCTCTGCCAATGGAACAAACAGGGGACATGCGGTCTCAAATACCACAGAATCAGGTTTCAGTTCTTTAATTTTATTTGAATATGCCTTGTTGGTAATCGTTGCCCTTGTCCCTATTACACCAATCCTGTTGTTCTTCGTTGTTCTGACGGCGGTCTGTGCACCGGGTTCTATCATACCTATTACAGGAACATTGAATGTCTTCTTCAGGTCATTCATAGCCACAGAAGATGCAGTATTACAGGCAACGACAATAGCCTTAACATTTTTCTGCATCAGGAATTTTGCATCCTCGATTGAGTATTCTATAACGGTAGCGTTGGATTTGGAGCCGTAAGGAACTCGCGCAGTATCACCAAAGTAAATAATATTTTCTTCCGGCAGCACTGCTGCTATTCTTTTAACTACCGTAAGTCCGCCAATTCCGGAATCAAAAACTCCAATCGGCTTTTCTTTTTCCATAAAGTTCAATGTTATTCCTATAATATTTGGGTTATTACTTCAATGAGCTCGGTCTGGATCAGGTCATAGTCGCTTGGTGAAATCTTCTTTCCGCTAGCATTGAGCACATAGAATGAGTCTACAATGTCATCACCCCTTGTGGAAATTTTAGCAAAAAAGATGCTTAAACCTAATTGGTTCATTTTATTTGTCACCTGGTAGAGGAAACCAAGCCTATCGGGTGAAAATATATCGACTATAGTATACTTCTCATGAGTCTCAAATTCAATTTTAACACGGCCGGTGCGTTTAAACAGACGGGTTTCAATTCTCCACCATTTCGATTTCATTTTTGCGAATTCCTGATTGAGCTGAAGAAGTCCCGAGATGACCGCCTTCATATCTTTACGTATTTTACCGAAACGATCTTTTTCTATTTTCTTGCCTGTATTAAAATCAGTTACGTTAAAAGTATCTATCACTATTCCGTCTTTGCGTGTAAATATCCTGGCATCGTGAATATTAACACCATTTATAGAAAGAACCCCGCAGATTTTTGACAGCAGTGATGAGAAATCCCTTGTAATAACGGTAACGTTCGTGAAACCGTTTAATTCCTTAAATGAAGTAGAAATTGTTACACCCTTTTGAATTTCTTCAACGTGTTTAGCAATTTCCTTTTCAGTAAAATTCTGGGCATAAGCAATATCATTTATCGAATCGATATGTTCCTGAACATGATCTTCGGATATCGAATCAGAATGTTTGCTTATCTCTTTTGGAATTACGTAAGTACTGCTGATGAGGAATTCCTCCCCGCTTATTTTTGCTTCCAGCATTGCATAAGTTTTTCGGTATAATTCTGAGAGGAGATCGCTCTTCCAGGAAGTCCATACAGCAGGGTTAACCGCTGATAAGTCGGCGTACGTTACAAGGTAAAGAAGATTTAACTCATCGGTAGAATTAAATCTGGTAGCAAAATTATTCAATGTTTCAGGATCATTTAAATTTCGCCGGAAAGCCACCTGTTCCATTAACAGGTGATTTTTCACCAGCAGGGATACTATTTCTATTTCATCCTCGGAGTAACCAAGACGGAACATAACAGCAGAAGCAACTTCCGCACCAATAATCTCATGCCCGGAAAGATTAATAGGCTTTGCGATGTCATGGAACAGGAGTCCCAGGTAAAGAAATTCCCTGTCTTTGAGGCTGCTGAAAAGTTTGCCAAGCTGAGTATGTTCTCGTTCCAGCTTTTCAACATTCTTAATTGTCATTAAGGTATGCTCGTCTGCGGTATAGAAATGATAAACACCATGCTGTAAAAAACCTATCAGGTCTTTGAACTCGGGGAGGAATACACTTAAGACTCCAAGTTCATTCATAACAGATAACGTTTGTCCCACATTCCGGGGAAGTTTAAGAATTTCTCTGAAGAATACTGATGATTCAGTTTCGTGCGATGTTTTTAGTTCAAGCTTTTCTACGGTTTCAATAATCCTTCCGCGAAGTGATTCATCAAACCGTGCATTATATAATCCACGGTAATAAAAACCTCTTAGAATTGAAGAAAGAGTAAAATCTTTATTCCCGGCATATGATATTACATTCCCTTTGTAAGTGTAGTCATCATCCAGTTTAATTGAAAGTGTATCGGGCAGCGGATTAGTAAGTTCCTCACGAAATCTCTTTGCCATCGATTTGGAAAACCTGTTAATAACATTCGCGGCACTGTAATAATCCCTCATAAAAATAGTAATGGCATCTTCGGAAAGATAGATCATCGCAGCTATTTTTTTCTGATCCTGGTATTCCAGTCTGTCGCTTTTCTGCTGGTTAATTATATGAAGGATGTTGCGAACTGTAATAACAAGGTCATAGCTTTTCAGTAATCTTTTGCACTCCTTCGGCGAAGTATATTCGTCTCCCTCCAGCTGCTGAATGAAATTCTCAGCCTGCGTCATCTCATTCTGTTTATTGAGCAGAGTTTTATTCACCAGCATATACATCCATTCCACTGCCTGAAAATCTCTCAACCCTCCCGCAGATAACTTTACATTCGGCTCCAATATTTTGGGTGACTCATCATATTTGTTATACCTGTTCCGGATATCTTCCAGCATTTCGTTTATGAGTTTGACCTTAACTTCTTCAGTAACCGAATCAAGCAGGATATCATTCCATAAGGAATAAATCTTGTCATTACCAAGCAGAAAGCGGGTTTCGAAAAACTGCGTGAAGGTGTGGAGGTCGCTCTTAATAAATCTCTGTATATCCGAAAATTCCCTGACAGTATGGGATACTTCTATTCCATTGTCCCAGAGCCGTGTTACAAACTCGATTATATATTTTTCACTATCGGTTACCGAATCAGTTATAAACATCAGGTCGATGTCGGAGAATGGAGAAAGTTCCCTCCTGCTGAAGCTTCCTGCTGATGCAAGTGCAAAATTGTATTTGCCGCCGGATGCAAGAGCACGTATGAATTCCTCTACGAGAAGACTATACTCCAGACTGAATTTAAGCGCTGCATCCTTGCCCGCATACACAGAGAAGAGTTTTTCCTTCTTCTCTCTGAAGTCCTGCCTGATCCTGTTTGCTGTTTCAAGGGAAACCATTATTTTTTATACTCAGTCTTCACTACTGATGAAATACCGCCTCTTACATTAAAAGAGGCCGTGATTAACATATATCTTGGCTTGCTTACTTCCACGAGGTCATCAAGTATTTTGTTAGTTACACTCTCAAAATAAATACCGTCGTTCCTGTAAGAATTCAGATAAAACTTGAGTGATTTTAATTCGATGCACAGCTTATCCGGAATATATTCTATTACGATGGCTGCAAAATCAGGCTGACCGGTTTTAGGACAAACGGATGTGAATTCCGGAGCAGTGTGAATTACAGAATAATTCCTCTCAGGATAAGCATTATCGAATACTTCCAGTATTTTTAATTTATCGTTCATATCTCATTATAAAAGTTCAGGTATATGTTTAAGTTAAAGAACAAGTTCATTTCAGATTTTAGATGTAAACGGGCTTAACTTTATATTTTATCGGGTCTTCAATCCCCGCCTGTTGAAAACCTCTTAGTCTTAAAGCACAGCTGTCGCACTCCCCGCAGGCCTCATCCTCATTCTTGTAGCACGACCAGGTGAGGTGAAGAGGCGCACCCAGTTCTATACCTTTCTTAACAATTTCTGACTTGGAAAAGTTTATTAACGGTGTTTTTATTTTAATATTTGTATCCGGTTTTGTTCCAATATTTATAACTTCCTCAAACGCTTTGAAGAACTCGGGCCGACAGTCGGGGTAACCCGATGAATCCTCATAAACCGCTCCAATATATATCCTCTCAGCCTTAATTACCTCAGCCCAGCTTGTACAGGCTGATAGAATATTTGCATTCCTGAAAGGGACGTACGAAGAAGGTATATTTTTATTTGCAAGATCAGCCCTGGTAACTTCTTTGCTGTAATCGGTTAAAGATGAGCCTCCGATTTCTGCAAGATGCGAATAATCGATAATAAGTCGCTTCTTAACATTATAAAAATCCGCAATATCATTAAAAGCTTGCAGCTCTCTCTTTTCCGTCCTCTGGCCATAATTTATGTGTAGAAGAGCAAGCTCAAAATTCTGCCTGGCTATTGCAGCAGTTACACAACTGTCCATCCCGCCGCTGAGTGCAGCAACGGCAATATTTTTATAATTTTTTCCCATAATTATCCGGTTAAAATAAGAAAATAGATACTGTGAAAAAATGAATAATTACCCGATAATTGTTTAACCTGACTGTACCCACAGCCTGGTCTGCGGCTTTTTTAGCGTTATGGGCAGCGGTTTATTCTTGAATCGTTCTTTAACTTATTTTAAGTTGAAAATGACATTGATGCCGGGAATTGGAAGGAATGCAGGCATAATTTAGAATTTCATTTTTAACAGGGAAAAATCACTATTAAGGAAAAATAAATGAAGGTTCTCCTTTGTTCTTTTCTTTTACTTTTAAGCTGCAGTTCAGTCACAGCGCAGTCTCTCCAGGAATCTAGCGCCAGGGATTTCATAAATTCTCTATTGGTACGCCGTGACAGACTGGATAAATTTATCCTGCCGGGGGAACTTGAATTATCCAAACGACTGGATATCTCTTACCGGGGGATCGATAAAAAATATCTGATCTCAAATGATTTTGATTCAGCATCACGAGCCGAAATCGTGAAAAATAGATTTACGTTCACTTACTCAATCACCAGGCTTTCTGATCACTATTCAGTGCTTAAGGCTATAATTCCCAAACTGGATATTACTAAAGAATATTACTTCAAAGATTCACTGCTCATTTCTAAACCGCTTTACTACTCTGCTGACTGGGATACTGTTTCATCTGAATACTTTATTTTCCATGTTAGCGACATATCTCAGTTCAACCATTATGCTGCTGATAGACTGGACAATTTCGTAAACAATATATCGCATCTGCTTGATTATACTGATTCTGAGGTTAAACAGCTTCACCGGAATAAAATTCATTATTTCTTATGTAAAGATGAGAAAGAAATTGAATTGCTTACCGGCTACCAGGCAAGGGGATTATATTACATCCCATATGATTACATAATCTCAACCTTCAGTTGTCACTATCACGAACTCCTGCATTTGTTAATTAATTATAAACTTAAGGATCTGTACCTGTACACTCTCCCCTTCTTCCAGGAAGGGTTCGCTGTAGCTTTTGGAGGCAGAGGAGGCAGAGATTCCGGAGTAATATTAGATATGGGACGCTTTTTAGTGCAGAGTGGAATGTTAAATTATAGTATGCTTCTCTCCAGGCCGGAGTTTTATCAATCAGATATCTCAATGAGTTACCCTGTTTCAGGGCTTTATAATAAATTCCTGATTGAGACAGCCGGCATAAAAAAATATCTGGCATTGTATCAAAAATATTCGACCACAGAAGATAAAATTGATTATTTAACCATTGACAAATCCGATCTGCCTGCTGATGATAAATGGCAGGAATATATTAAACCTGATGACCACCCACCAATAATCGTTACACCAGGCAGTATGGATAATTATAAGGTAATTGATGAGAAAGAAAATTCTTATAAAGTTTCAGTAAATGATGGATACTACTTTTTTCAAATAAAAGACACTTTACTGTTAATTCCTCCAATCCCTGTGACAGGTTATCAAAGTAAATTATTCAATGAAATATTCCCCGGCCGCATTTATCAATCAGAAAAATACGCTTTAATAGCAGATTCAAATGAGATTTCGGTCTATAACTTTTACAGCAATAACCTTGAAGCAAAATATGTAAAGGGATTTTCGGCTGATCAGAAAGATGTCGGAAGGGTTAATGGGTCATGGAATTTTCTACTCTCGACGAAATTATTCGATGAGGCAATTGCGAAATTACAGATCCGCTAAGTAAGTTGCAGAATGTTTTAAGTTGCTCTGCCTCATTAACTTACCCCCGATTTATTTATATTATTAGTTCATTACAAACTGCCGGTGGGAATAAATTGTTAAAGAAATTTGATCAGCAGATAACAGAAGGAATTTTATTTACGGATCAGTATGAACTGGTAATGGCGCAGCTGTACTTTAAGTTGGGACTGCATGAAAGGAAGGTTCAGTTTGACCATTTCTTCAGGCATTATCCTGATTACGGGGTTCATAAAGCGGGTTACTGCATAAATGCAGGACTGGAATGGCTAATCGACTGGATGCAGAATACCAGCACGACGGACAAAGATATTGAACTGATGTCAGGTCAGAAAGACAGTGATGGGAAACCTGTATTTGATAAGGACTTTCTTGACTGGTTCAGTGAGAACGGTAATTTCGATAAGATTACCATTAGAGCAATCCCTGAAGGCAGAGTTGTTCATCCAAACGTGCCATTGACAGTAGTAGAAGGCCCTGCAGCGATGTCCCAGATCCTTGAAACGGCTCTATTGAACCAGTTGAACTACCAAATCCTCATAGCTACAAAAGCGTGCAGAATAAATGAAGCAGGAAGACATCAGATGCTTCTTGAATTCGGGATGAGACGTGCTCACGACCGCGGGGCAAATGCAGGAGTCCGTGCAGCTTTAATCGGAGGGGCAGATTTTTCTTCTAATGTCGGGATTTCTCATCTGCTGGGGTATCCTCCTAAAGGAACACATGCACACAGTATGGTGCAGATGTTTATGGCTTTAGGAATGACCGAGGAAGCAGCTTTCGAAGAATTTGCTTCTCTTTATCCTTCTGATACCATACTGCTTGTGGATACAGTCGATACGCTTGAAAGCGGTGTACCTAATGCGATTAAAGTTTTTGAGAAGATGAAAAAGAAAGGACAAAAACCCGTCGGCGTAAGACTTGATTCCGGAGACCTTGCATACCTGAGTATCCAAACTGCTAAACAACTGGATAAAGCTGGTTTTGAGGATGTGAAAATTGTTCTTTCGAATGAACTTGATGAAATGAACATCTGGCAGATAATTACTCAGATTACGGATGAAGCTCCCAAATACCAGCTGGATCCTGAGGCAATTATTAAAAGGCTCGTCTATGGTGTCGGAACGCGACTAATAGCCTCTTACGGCGATCCTTCAATAGGCGGTGTATATAAGCTTGCGGCAGTTACAAATGATAAAGACGAATGGCTTCCGGCTATAAAGATTTCAGAATCTGTTGAAAAGATCCCAAATCCCGGTAATAAGAAAGTCTGGAGGATATACAACTCAAAGGATAAAGCCAATGCCGACCTGCTCACTCTGGAAAATGAAGTACCGGCTGTTGATGAAGATATTTTGCTCCACAGTGCAATCAGTCAAAGCAAAAAAAGAACTTTAGCAAAAGATCATATCTCCAGAATAGAACCTCTGATTGAGACTATACTCGATGCAGGAAAGCTTGTATATAATTTCCCTTCAATAGATGAACTCAGAGAGGTGAGGAAGAATGACATTGAACATCTTGATCCCGGCGTCAAAAGACTTATTAACCCGCATTATTATCATGTATCCATCTCGGACAAACTTTATAAAATGAAGATGAACCTTATTGAAAAAATCTCATAACGTTCATTCTAATTTTATCCTCACTGTCTGAACACCGCTTTCGACCTTTATATCCAGGATTTTTGGATCGCGATTATCCTTTATAAAGCTGATTTGTCCGTCTCTTTCGAGATAAGCATCCCTGACGTTTTCCAGGGTTTCCTGATTTATACCAAGCCGAAGCTGCTCTTTGATATCATCCTCGGAAACC
>DATFVA010000055.1:0-9028 GCA_035260565.1 Ignavibacteriaceae bacterium
TAACTATTTTGAATGACATCAAGGTAGAGAGGCGTATGTTCGGCTATTGTTCTGACATTGTAATCACTATATCTGCAGACCAGATCCTCGTCCGATACTCCTATATAGTTATTCCAGTATGGAATATTCGCTGTATCACTCTTATGCACAACCCAGATTGTATCCCACGGCTGGTCAGTAGGATAAAATTCGAAACTTGAATTCCAGCCTGATGCCACTGATACAAGCGTGTCATTTCCAAGGATCGCGCCCACCCATATACCGCCCTCACCAACATGTTCCTCATGACTCTGCCTTGGGAATTCGCAATAGATCAATCCGGGATAATCGGTTACTCCCGTCCATAATGCACCGGTATTGGTAACAAGCTGTCTTACTTCTCCAACATCATGGAGTTTCCAGTCTAAGGTCGCTCTCTGTGCAGAAGCTGTCGAAATGAAAAAAAATAAACTCAGCAAAAAGGTTTTATAAAATTTAGTGTATATCATAATTTTCCATTTTACCTTTTACTTTATAATTACAAATTTGCCTACCTGTACTCTGCCGTTATTTTTATCCTCACAGGTGAAAAGATAAATGCCGCTCGATATAGCTTGTCCTATATGAGAAGTCAGATTCCAGTCAGTATAACCTCTTTCAGGGTCATCGTGACTAAGTTTTTCTACTATATCCCCTGACAGGGTATATATGGTAATTTCACATCGTGCAGGAAGATTAATAAACTGTATCCGCCGATCCTGCTCCATCCATTGGGCTCTTGATCCTTTCGGTTTCTCCCAGGGAGGATTGTATGACTGATAAGCCAGATCGCCGCGGTATGGATTGGGTACTGCGGCTACTTCACCAACGGTACCGGGGGGAGCAGTTCCGGGAACGGCAACAACTGCGTTTTTTGAAACACTGGATTCCAGGGGCGGGAACTCAATTACCTGATCAGGTTTTGAAAATGAAGTAACAGCATAATAATAATCAAGGTTGTTCAGCAGCCCGTAATCTGTGAATTCGTATTGGATCCCGGTATTTGATCCATAATCGTCATCAGGAAGATCGAACTCTGCTAAGAGGGTCCATGGTCCATCCTTGCTCAAAGTGCTTTTATATACTCTGTAACCCTCAAACGGTTTTGAAATGGTATCAGCCCTGTAGGGATCCGTAAATTCTTCAGGGTTCGGACTGCCCGGCTTGGGTTCCCAGTTAAGGATAATTTTTTTATTATCAGCCGATATCCTCAACGGAGGTGATGGCGGAGCTGAAGGAACTTTAAAATCTTTCTCTCTTACTATATTTAAGATATCCTCTTTTTGATTAATATCCTCAATACTCTCTCCCAGTATTAAAGCCACACTGAACTTGAGGGTATCATTCTTAAGCAGTGTATAGGGTCCCATAGATACTATGTGCTTGGTACCATCACCGGTACTAACCTGGTTTTCCATAACTAGTCCTCTCGACATATCGTTATATTTGTCTTCATTAGTATAGGGGATACCCTGCTGCTGACCATTGTACCAGATAAAGGTAAGGACACTGTCACCCTGAGTTATTTCAGGGAAGTAACTTTTCTGTCCGATCATTCCTAATGAATTTCCATCCGCCCCGCCGGGAAGATCACGGCATATAGCCATTGTTCTGCTGCGTTCAAAGTAAGTTTCATCATCCAGTCCGTATCCCCCGGCTAAGACATAACCGATGTTCCCGTTCATCCAGTTTGTAAGATAGATTAGCTGGAGGTCATACCGGGTTGATATTACTTTATAATTAACAACTATTATCTGATCAAGCGGCGGTGATTCCCAGGAATAACAGGTCTGGATAACATCCAGATAGAGAGGGACGTGATCAGCCTTTTTCAGGCTTGCTGGTCCATAATCATTATACCTGCAGACAAAATCTTCATCGGAGATACCGATATATCCCGGCCAGTAAGGATTAACCGGGTCTCCTATATCAACAGTATCACCCCTGCCCACTGCCCATATCGTATCCCATGGCTGGTCCGTAGCATAGAATTCGCCTTCCTCTCCGCGGATAACTGAAACGAGTTTCTGTCCATTTACGATCGCTCCAATCCAGGGCCCTGCTTCAGTAATGTGTTCCTCGCCGCTTCCGGGCGGGAACTCACAATTCACCAGCCTTACATAATCGAAAGTCTGATCACCCGCAGCATTCAGCCAGCCTGTATTAGTTATTACCTGTCTCACTTTTCCTATATCCGTAACTTTCCAGTCAAGTGTAACCTGTTGTGCCGATGAAGTGTATGAACAGCAAATAATCAGCATGAATACATAAATTGTATAATCAGTATTAAATTTCATAAATTAATCTGCTACCAGTCTATCCTTAATCCTAATTTAATGTACCTTCCTGTAGAGAACTGTCGGGGATCTCTAAGTCTGTACATGGTATACCAGTCGTAATACTGGCTAGTGGCTTCCTGCAGATCACCGTAAGCATAAGGTTTGCCGGTTTCCCGGTTAAAACCATACGCAATCTGAACATTATTCTGATCAAAAATATTATATACGTCCATTTCCGCGGTCACGGTTACTGCACCTATATCGAAACCTTTGCTGATTTTCAGATCCGTCGATGAAATCGCCGGACCGGTAGCAGTGTTATCGAGTTTCTGAGCTTCCGCCGGATCAAGCGTAAAGGGAGTATATGGCTGTCCTGTCTGATATGTCGATAAAACTGTGAAAGTCAGATTATCCGGAAGCGGTACCCCGAATACTTCGAGTTCACCATCCTGGGGGATAATAAAACTCCCCTGGAAAATAACCTGATGTCGTACATCCCAGTCTGCTCTTCGTTCTCTGATAGGATAAGGAAAATCATTAAGGGAACGGATATAATCTTCGAATGCTGAGGATGAATAAGCATCTGCCCACTGGAGAGTATAAGTGATCTGTCCCGATGTAAAGTTGGAATACCTTTTATCCAGTTCCACTTCGATACCGCGTGCCCGGCCGTAACTTTTATTATCGAATAACTGTACAGGAATTCCAAGATTACCTTTAAGCTGGGTAGTACCTACCTGCTGCGAAATATCTTTGGTGTAACTCTTAATATCTACTGCCAGGTCATCAAAAAACTGATGTGTCAGCCCGAATTCATAAAGGATAGTTCTCTCATAGTCAAGATGAGGATTACCGGTTGTCCCGCCGCTGTAAGGATCGCGGTAAAAATACTGGAGTTCCGGCAGCTGATAAAAATGCCCGTAAGAAAAGAAAACAACAGTCCTTTCAGTTATAGGAAATGATATGCCGAAACGTGGACTGAATTTATACTTAAATAAATTCCAGTCGGGTTTCAAACCTGTGGCAGCTTCCCATTGATTTTTCCACTCTCTGCTGTTAACAGTTTTTCCGAGATATGCCCAGTCAAACCTTAGACCGGCATTTATGATTAAAAATTCTTTTTCAAATTTATCCTGGATATACCCGCTTCCGATCATCGGGTAAACATGGAAAACCCACCTGTTCTGACTGAATTCAGGAAATGGTCCTGGAGGCTCTATTGGAGGAGGAAGAGTGGTATCTCTGTTGAAAGCCCATTCGCCATAGTTTGAAAGCTGAACGCCGCCGAATTGTATATCGGTGTACTGGATATCGTTATACTGATATTCAAATCCCACCTTTACAAGGTTTTCCTGGTTCATTTGAGAGGTCAGGTCTCCTTTCAGCGTCCAGGTACCTGTATTGTCGTCTCTCCATATGCTCTGTATCCCTGCACCGTCGTAGAACCCGGTAAGCGGATCTGTCTGTGGAACATTGGTCATCGACATAAATGAATCCGGAACAACGCTGTAGGTATGCGAGTATGCTTTCCACGCATTGTAATCAAATGACTTCCCGTCCTTAAAAAACAACCAGTAGCTTGACGGATTGTATCCGTTCCAGTCTCCATGGTACTGGACTCCAAGATACCCCAGGTTGACATTATAATAGGTGGATTTCGATAGTACGTGATTGAAAGAGAGGGAAAGATTTTTATTATTTCTTAGATAAGCAGGAAGATGGTCAGAATTGTTTATCCATAGCCAGTCGAAATCACTCCAGTCGTTGAATGAACCGATATAACTGAAGGTGGTTTTGAAGTTACTGGTTACTTCCCAGCTGAGCTTTCCGGTTATGTTCCTTAAATTATTCTCTCTTTCTGTAACTTTAAATCCGAACATATCAATCTTGTTTCTGGTTCTGAAATTATTGTATGCAGTATTAGTGAGCTCTGCATTTAATGATAAAAAGTAATAAAGTTTTCCGGGTATATTCAGCCCCGCCATTGGAAAAAGATAACGGGTAAAAGGTTCGGGTCCTCCAAGGAATAAAGTGCCGTAATCAGTATTGTAAGATGTCCCTAAAAACTTAAACTGATCTGTTTTGTATTCGAGACCTCCTTTGAACTCATCGGTACCGGAACGTGTTGTAATATTGACAACACCCGACTGTGCCTGACCGTATTCTGCACTGAACGCACCGGTAAGAAGTTCAACCTGATCAACTGAATTCACATCCAGATCAAAAGCACTTCTTCCGCCGTATATTGGATGCGTAACCGGCACTCCGTCTATCAGGAATAAGATCTCGCCGCCTCTTCCTCCCCTTATGTGAACATCTTTTACACTTTCATCTCTCAGCTGAAGCTGCTCTCCCGAATTAAGCTGCAGTGTCTGAGGTATGTTCATTAAAACCGTTCCCCCCTGCAGTTTGAAAATATCTGCAGTGGATTGCATACCAGGGGTATCCTGCATCTTATCCCTGGATACTGTCCGCCTTGTGGAAGTAATATCCTTCTGAACCATTTTTTGCTCAGCGGTTACAACTACAGTAGGAGTTTCAATTATAGATGATTCCAGTTCAATGTTGATCTCTGTCGTCAGGTCAATATGAACAACCACCGACTGAATAGTGATTTTATGGTACCCGATAGCTGATGCCTGCAGAGTATAAGTACCCGGAGGGACATTGATTATATAATATTTTCCTTCTTCATCAGTAGCAGCCCCCATAGTTGTACCTTTAATTATAACGTTTACACCCAGTAACGGTTCACCTGACTGCTTGTCTTTAACCACACCGGCAATCTTTCCTGTTTCACCGGCAAAGATCTGCATTGACATTGTTAAAAAGACTATTGCTATAGAGAATAATATTTTAATCGTCTTTCTGCTTATACTATTATAATCCATAGTGCTTTACCTTAAGTTAAGATTTTGAAGTATCTGGTTAACCATTAGCTGAGCATCATCTTCAACCAAAAAGAAAACGGGAAATCCCAAAATGACGGCATCGAAAGAGCTTCCGTAATACCTTAATCCGCAGGCTTTTCCCCTGTATTGGGGAAACTGGCTATTTATATTATTGCTGTATGAATAGATTATATCTGTAAAACCTGCCGGCTGTACAATTAGATTAATATTTGTCAGTCCCCAGGAAGAACCCGGTACTATAAAAGGAAAATCAACAAGCTTGGTAGAATCAATCCTTATATCATCGAAGGAACTGCCGACACCTGCAAATCCTGTACAATCACCCGTGTAACCGAAAGTTTCGTCTACACTGATTATATGGAGATAATCATGAACAAAAGTTCCATCCTCAAAATTGATGGGGAAAGAAGACTGCCATGCAAACGATTTTAATATTCTCCACCCGCTCATAAAGAACTTCCCGCCTACATCCAGATAATCTTCAAGAATATCGGTGTGATTGACTATTTTATGGGGCTGCGACGAAGGATAGTCATCTGCATGCCAGACAACAAGCTTGTATTGTCCCAGTGTGTCTTTAGGAGGAATTCCCCTTGTCTTAAAATCCCATTGATAAGGCGTACCGAAAATTTCGGAGTAAAACTGGTCAACCTGCTGATCTGATGGATGGACTGTTCCAAACGGGAAATTGCTTTCATCAGTTTCGTCTATAATTAATATATCCCTGGAAAATGTAGGCTTAACAAGCGTTATAGTAACCGAATCACCAACCGGGTCCACAAGATTTGTATTGTCCCGGGACGTTGCCCTTATTACGTGCTGCCCTGTAAGCGGCTGGCTGAATTCGGATGGCGGGATAAAGATCAATGTATCCTGCGTCCAGTGCCATTGACCATTATCAACTGACCAGGCATATTCTACTATTCCTCCCTCTTCATCAGGATCGCGCGCTGAATAGATCAGCTTAATTCCCTCCCACCAGTCGCTTGTCTGATCCTGGGCAAAATACTTCTCATTGTTCGAAGGAGTCTCGATAGTAGTTATAGGAAAATATGTCCTCTGTGTATAAAAGACCTTTACTGCCGGAGAAGGATCAACTGCACCTGTATTATCGACTGCCCTGACCTCAAATTCCTGTTTATTTAAATCGTCATCTGACAGGAATGCTACTGTCAGCTTCGTCTGTTCGGTATATTTCCATTCCTGGACTACCGAATCACCCTGGATCAGACGGTGAGTTATGTACCTGTACTGGTAACCTTTAACGTATCCATCATTATCCTCTCCGTCCCAATATAATGTCTGTAGAGCGAACAGTGTATCACCGTCACCAGGAATATTCGCTACGGTAGTATTGGGCAGGTCGTTCGGATTGGGATCAGTCGGTTTGTCACAGGAATTCCATATCAACAGGAATAAGATCAGAACAAAAATTTTCAGGATTACCTGGCGATTAAGATGGTACAATTTTATCTTCATAATTCATTGCCGGTTTAATTATAATTTACATCGGTTATTTTCATAACCCTGTATAACCTGTAAACATCCCTGTACCGCTTGACCGATTTAAAAGGACTTATTTGAACATCGATCTCGGTAACTTTATTTTCGCTTATTGTAAAATCCTGGTCAAAGTGATAGAGTAAATTTTCCCCGGGAGGAAGTTCAACCGGGTTTTCAAAAGTCTTACCAGAATTGGCCACAATTCTTAAAGGCACCCCGCTGGCCGGTGTAACACCGAATTCTATACTGTTATAATTTCCCGGCGGGACATAGGATTCGAAAACTTTATAGTTTTTATAAATTCCGCTGCTGTCAAGGGCAATGATATTAACAAACTCATCCTCCTGCCTGTAACTTCCGATTGTGGGATACAGTACAGCAAAGTCAGAATCTTTGTAGACTCTTCCCTGGAAAACTTTCAGCATAAAAATAGCGTCATACCTCGTCGATACTGAGAAAGTATCGCTTTTTTCGATCAGTAATGTATCAGCAGGATCAGAGCTGAACATTACTCTTACAATACCATGCTTCGGGGAATCCTCTACACTGGTACAGCTGGATGCCAGTAACGCTGTAATTATTAATAGAACCGAAAAGAATATGGTTGGTTTATTACTTCTCATATTACCCATTCCTGATAATTTTTATCATATTGCAGGAACCGGATTTTCAACCCGGTTCCTGCCAAATAGCCGGATTTACTTAAGCAGGATCATCTTATGCGTGAGCTGTATAGATTCTGCTTTCAATTGATAAAAATATAATCCTGTTGCAACCTTGTTGCCATACTCATTAGTTCCATCCCATTCAGCAGTGTGGAAACCTGCATGAGTATTTTCGTTGAATAGGGTTTTTACTTTCCTGCCAAGCAGATCATATACAACCAGCGATACCTGCCCGGCTTTTGCTACACCGAATTTAATGGTTGTTGTAGGATTGAAAGGATTGGGATAATTCTGAAGAAGCTCGAATCTTTTTGGTATTTCGGCAGTCTCGTCCTTTACACCTGTAGTGTTCTGACCCTCAAAATTGTTATAAACCAGAACCTGGTCAATCTTTCCTGAGAATCCTCTTGTCCCGTTCAAATTGCCGCCGTTGCCTATTCTTAATGGAGCAGTTGCATTTACAGGAGGATTATCTGCCACGGTGGAATCGTTCGTCACTTCATCTATCATATTGTTATTTTCATCAAATAACTGGAAAATAGCGTGTGTCGAATCGCGCTTGAATACAACTCTGTACCAGGTATCTGCTGTAATTGCCTGTGTAGTGGTTAGTTCAACATAATAGTCCGGCTGAATTATTGCCGGATCAGCATAGTATCTGGCTCTTAAGAGATTCCCGGGCTCTGTCCTGATCTCGTAATTACACTGATACCAGTTTCCTTCTGTGATCGGTCTGTTTAGAAGGCGTATGTATTCACTCAGAGAATCGGCTTTGAACCACATGCTGACGTTAAAGTCAGATGAAGTTAGAAAAGGTGAATTAACTCTCATAAAACTGGAATCTGTTCCATCGGGATCGGGAGTCTGTACAATAGAATAGCTTCCTTCTGCTGCATCGGTCGAATAAACAAACGCTCTGGGTGAACTTACCGGATTGTGGAAAAACGAATGGTCTACTGGGGTGCCGGAACCGCCTTCAAAATCAAGGTTGAGTACAAGCGCCATCGGCTGATAAATGGCAAATGTCAGATAGCCGTTTCCTTCTGAAGGATATTGTGCGGTCCTGCTCTGATCATCGGTAGCTTCAACATAATAATTTATAACCGATCCAAGGGGCTGCTGGGGAATGTAACCGGTGTAATCATTGTTTCCCATATCCGAAAGGACTGCAGTCTGCCAGGTATTTCCATCATCAGTGCTGTATTTAATATCAGCAGAAGTGATCGAACCTGTTGAAGCAAATGCCATTATATTGGCGTCCACCTCGTACTGTGATTGACCCGAAGTCTGGTTCTGAAGTTCTGTAACATTTGTAATAATAGGAGGAACTGGGAAATCCCTTATATTATCGCTTATCCTTATTTCATCGACAAATCCATCCAGGAATGAATCATCTCCGCCTCCCGCAAAACCTATATGTACCGGCTGGTTTGTTGTGATCGGCGGATCATCAAGTACAGGATCGAAAGCTGCTGTTGTAAAAGATACAAGCTGTCTTTGTGAATCATGAACCATTTGAATAAGTATGTGACGGTTTGTGTCTCTTATAAAAGTCAGATGATACCACTGTCCAACCTGCAGAATATTGTTAGGCGAATTAACCTGGGGCCATCTGTCCGCTCCTGCTACATTATATCCCGTTGAGAAGAAC
>DATFVA010000056.1:0-4441 GCA_035260565.1 Ignavibacteriaceae bacterium
AGATAAAAACCCGAAAAAGAAACATGGCAATATTCCCTTGTAAAGATTAAAATTATAAGTTATTGTAATAAATGAAATTAAATAGATTATCTAATTATTTACTTGAAAAAAAATATTTCTAAACTTATATTGCTCATTAAATAAAAAACGGAGTGGTGCATGAAGCAAAAAATCCTACCATTTATTGGTATTTCTTTATTTGCTCTGTTATTCGGTTCCTGCGGAGGAAATAAAGAAATAACAAGAGATGAAAACACCTCGTACAATAATACGATTGTACAAAAAGGGGGAATCGTCTCAGAAATGATGGAACAGGCAAGACAGTATTATATTTCAGCCCTTGCAAAGCAAGATATCAACAGTACTTCTGAGACTGTTTCTAATTATGAATCAGCCCTAAGAATCATAAATAACCTCAGTTATTATCCCGGAATTGAAGAAAATGAAGCTTATCTTGAGCTTGAGAAGTCTATTATAGAGGACTACCAAAAGTATGTCGATGGACTGCCGGAGCTCCCTGTAGAGGTTTCGTTTGCCGCTCTGGAAGAGTGGATGGGAAAGAATATGCCTGACGAACAGTTTTCCTTAAAAGACAAAGGGAAAAATGAAAAGCCGGTCGTCATCCCGGCAGATGTTCCTCTTGAAGTCAACTCTTATGTTGAACAATGGGTAGAATATTTTACAGGCAAAGGACGTAAGCATATGGAACTCTGGCTCGCACGTTCGGGCAGATATTTCCCTATGATGACAAAAATCTTCGACGAGGAGCATATCCCGAAACAGCTTGTTTATTTAAGTATGGTTGAAAGCGGTCTGAATCCTGTAGCACGCTCCTGGGCAAGTGCTGTAGGATTATGGCAGTTTATAAAATCAACCGGAAGAATGTATGGCCTGGAATCAGAATTTTATTTTGATGAAAGACGGGATCCTGAAAAATCTACGAGGGCCGCTGCGAGACATTTAAAAGATCTTTATACATCTTTAAATGACTGGTATCTCGCCCTTGCAGCATATAATGCGGGTGAAGGTAGAATTACCCGTGCTGTCCGCAGAGCCGGTGAAAGTAACTTCTGGGCTGCACGTAATTATCTGCCCAGGGAAACAAGAAGTTATGTGCCCCAGTACATCGCAGTGTGCCTTATCGCAATGAATCCCGAAAAATACGGATTCACAAATATTCAGCTTGACAAACCAATAGTGTATGAAACCTGCAAGGTTAATAACGCTGTCGATTTGAATTACATTGCTCAGAGCTGCGGTACTGATGTTTCGACACTTCTTGATATGAATCCGGAACTTACCCAGATGAGCACACCGAGAAATTATCCCGGTGGTTATAATCTGAAAATTCCGAAAGGAACTTCCGAAACGTTGGTAGCAAGCCTTCAGAATATTCCTGAAACTGCAAAGAGAAATTACCTTGTTCATACGATCAGGCGGGGCGAAACATTATCCCGCATTGCAGCCAGGTATGGTATTTCAACTAACGACCTTGCCGATGCTAATAATATCTCTGTAAAATCAAGACTTTATTCCGGCGTCACCCTGAAAATACCGGTCTCTAATGTTTCCGATAGGAATTTTGCTTATAATACAAATTCTGAAGAAGCAGATGAGACTGATACAAACAGTGACGGTTATGTTTCGCCGTATGCCTCATTATTGAAAGACAACAGTATTGATATTGATACTGCATCCGGCGGGGAGATTGTTGCCGCACTTGATGAAGATAGTAAGAACGATGTGACAAAGGATGACAGCGCAATAACCGGTGAAGACGGATCGACTATTGCCGTGATTCCGGCCGGTAAAGTAATAGTTAGCTACACTGTTAAAAAAGGCGAAAGCCTCCTGGGTATTGCCGACCTGTTTAATTCAAGGGTGAGCGATATAAGAAACTGGAATAATATTCCTTATACCCAGACGATCAGCGTCGGCCAGAAGCTTGTACTCTATGTGCCGCAGGAAAAGAAGGATTTCTATGCCAGTCTTGATAACCAGACCCCTGTAGAAAAATCCGTTGCAAAATCGAATTCATCCAGCACCGCTGCATCATATGTATTTCACCGTATCAGAAGAGGCGAAAACCTCTACTCGATAGCAAAAAGATACTCGGTTTATGTCAGCGATATACGCGACTGGAATGGTATCTCCGGAAACAAAATTTACGCAGGCCAGAGATTAAAAATATTTACCAGCCATTCTTCAATAGCTGATAATACCTCGGTGCCGTCACGTTCCAGCCTGTATCGTTATAAAGTGAGAAAAGGCGATACTATCAGTGAGCTGGCTGAGAGATTTAATGTTTCCACTTCACAGATCGTAAGCTGGAATTCATTGAATTCAAACAGAATAAATTATGGACAGACTCTTAAGATATATTCGCGTGAAAGCGTTGAATCCCTTGGTGATAATACCACAAAGAACTCGGCCAATGTAAACTACTATAAGATTAAGCCGGGTGATTCGATCGGTCAGATCGCTGAGCTTTATCAGGTATCAGCATCCAGTATCCGGAAGTGGAACGGAATTAGGAGCAATAAGATAATTGCCGGTAAAACATTAAAGATCTATTCTGATGCAGATGTGAATGATGTTTCTGAAACACCTCGCAGGAGTGCAAACGGTATTCATACAGTAACGCGCGGTGAATCGCTTTATTCCATCGCAAGGATGTATTCTACTTCGGTTGAAAATTTAAAGAAAATTAACAGGCTTTCAAGCACAAAGATAGTTGCAGGTCAGAAACTCCGGGTCGAATAATTGAGAATTAAATAGTCGATAGGCTGTGTGAAAAAGTAGAGCAGCTTGTCCCGTCAATAGGCGGAAATACTGTTTCGTTCCCCCGGACATAAAATAAGTTAAATATTGCTGTATTCAGAGCTGCATTGATTTCACTTAAGATTGAATTTTTACACAGCTTCCTGGAGACTTTATTTTTATAAATACATAGTTTAAATTTGTAACCAAATTTGGAGGAAGTCCAAAACTAATTTTTGAAATTTTGAACGAGCCGTTAGGGGTGTTGTCCCGCTTGCCGGGCGACTGAGAGCATACCCTAAAACCTGATCTGGATAATACCAGCGTAGGGAAACGGGCTAAATAGCCTCTTAGGGAATAATTAAGTATTTAGCCGTTTCTTGAAACGGCTATTTTTTTTGGAGGTAATTAAATGAAATACTTGGTTATTCTTCTTTTCTTTTTAAATATTTCACTTTTTCCTCAGTACCTTATTATCAAAGGGAAAGTCGTGGATTCCGGGACGCTTCAGCCTCTCCCATCGGCGAACCTTATTATTGTGGGTACTGATATTGGTACATCGACTGAGGAAGACGGTACTTTTATACTTTCCGGCAACATAAACAGGGATGAGATTCTTAAGGTTAGTTATGTCGGTTACACACAAAAAGAAATTTCCCTGAAAGATAATGACCTGCAGAACATGGTAATAAAACTGCTGCCACGGATTATTCCTTCTCAGACTGTTTTTGTAGAAGGGAGTATCGCTAAGAAAGGGTATACCCCTGTTACTTTTGATAAGATCAGCAGGAAGGAAATAGAGGAAAATTATACTGTCCAGGATATTCCAAAATTCCTCAGCTCTCTCCCTTCGACTACATTCTATTCTGAGAATGGAAACGGAATAGGATATAATTACCTCAGCATACGTGGATTTGATCAGCGAAGAATTTCGGTATCAATTAACGGTATCCCCCAGAATGACCCTGAAGATCACAATGTTTACTGGCTGGATTTTCCTGATCTGCTTGCAGGCACCGACCTGATCCAGGTCCAGAGAGGTGCAGGCAACGGTGCATCGGGTTATCCGTCAATCGGCGGAAGTATAAATATCATAACTTCCACTTTTACGGATGATCCCCAGGCTAACTTTTTTGCAGCGGCGGGGAGCTATAATACACGTAAATACAGCGCTTCTTTTTCAAGCGGCTTAATCAATAAGAAATATTCAGTCTTTGCAAAACTTTCACAAATACGCAGCAGCGGGTACCGGCTCAGCTCGTGGGTTAAATTTAATTCGTACCAGCTCTCGGCAGTAAGATACGACGATAAACTCACAACACAGGTGAACTTTTATGGGGGACCGATTGAGGACGGACTGGCGTATACCGGCCTGCCGAAATTTGCTATTAAAAATAAAGAATTGAGAAAGGCTAATTATTCTTACTGGGAAACAGATCATAACAATTATATTTATACTTTGGAAAGGAGACCTTCCGAAATTGAAAACTTCTCTCAGCCGCATTATGAATTATTAAATGAATATAGGTTTAACGACGAACTGACGTTAAACTCGGCACTTTTCCTTGTAACCGGAGATGGTTTCTTCGATTTCGATGGGTCCTGGGCTGATACCACTTACCTCAGGCTGACAAATGAATATGGATTTCATCCGTTACAAAATCCCGGTAATGTCTTAATC
>DATFVA010000057.1:0-2826 GCA_035260565.1 Ignavibacteriaceae bacterium
CGGGGATTGGATGATAACAACATTCGGTAACCGTGATACCAAACCATTGCAGAATATTAATTCCCGGGATGCGATCGGTACGGATGATTATGAGATCAGATTTACCGAAAACGGCAGTCAGTATTACTCGATTCACAGAACTACGGGAATTCTAGGACAGGCGAGTGATACCCTTGCCCAGGATAGAGTGCCTTTTGAGGTTTATGATGTTGGAACAACGAGATATGATTTTGAAAAGAGACTCTTCGTGAAATCTCTGGATACAACTCCAAGAGACTTCAACTGGTCCCAAAATACATCAGGACAGTGGGAGCCGATCTTTGCCTACAAGAGTGACTCTATCTATAGTGAACCTTTGCCTCTTAAATCTGGAAATATTGCTCCTCCTTCAATTGTTATAAACAACTTTGTGATAGATGGAAGTAAACCAGCCTCAGGTACAGTGATTAAAATTCAGACTATTAAACCCTTAAGTGAGGGTGATGTATTCGAAGGTAAAGTAGAAGCTTCGAAGTTAAATGACGTAAGTCTGGGGAAAACAAATATTAAACAGATAAGCGTCTTTCCGAATCCTTACTTCGGTGCGAATCCGCTTGAAAGGGATAAGTATCAGAGGTTTATGAGATTCACGAATCTTCCATACCAGGTCACTGTGCGGATTTATTCTTTATCAGGTGTATTTATAAAGAGAATTGATAAAGATGATAATTCCCAGTACCTCGATTGGGATTTAAGGAATAAAGACGGTTTACCGGTAGCCAGCGGTATGTACCTTGCATACCTGGATATGCCTGGAGTCGGCACTAAAATCATGAAATTAGCCGTTATAATGGAAACTCAATTTATTGATAGATTATAATTTTAGAGGGAGTTTAACTCCCTCTATCCCTATAATCATTTTATAATAAGGAGATTGAAGATGTCTTATAAATTTACAAGAATAATAAAAATATCGATGTTGTCGCTCCTGATGATGGCAGAGGTATTTGCAAGCGGCGGGAAACGTAACGGCACAGCCGGAGCCCAGGAACTGCTAATACCTGTCGGAGCCAGGGGCCTGGCATTCAGCGGAAGCTATGTGTCGGGTATCAGCGGTGTAGATGCTATTTATTATAATCCCGCAGGATTAAGTGCTACGCAGAACAGCACTGAAGCACTGTTTACCTATATGAATTATATAGCTGATATAGGTGTATCATATGCTGCTGTCGGTGTTAATTTTGAAGGGTTCGGCGCCCTCGGTTTCAGTATTAAATCCCTCGATTTTGGCGATATACCGGTTACAACAACGGAAAATCCATACGGTACCGGTGCAACTTTTTCACCAACTTATGTTACCTTAGGTCTAACATACTCTAACACGCTTACCGACAGAATAAGAGTAGGTGTGAATATTAATCTTGTTAGCGAAAAGATAGTTCGTACAAGCGCCAGCGGCGTTTCCCTTGATGTTGGTGTTCAGTATAATGGGATTGCGGAAATTGAAGGATTAAACCTTGGCGTTGTATTGAGGAATTTTGGACCTCAGATGTCATTCGACGGTCCTGATTTACTCAGAAATGCCACCGATAACACCAACCGTGGAACCCAGAAATACCTGATCGAAGCAGCAAGTTTTGAGCTGCCTTCTCAACTCGAGTTAGGTCTTTCATACGAGAGGCATTTCTCAGATAATTATAAAGGTGTGATCATAACGTCGTTTGAAAATAATAACTTCGCTAATGATGAGTACAGGGCTGCTGCTGAATTCTCATTTAAAGATATGTTTGCCCTACGCGGCGGATATGCATTTCAACCCGATGCTGGAGGAAATCAGGAAGAGGCTATATTTGGACCTACTTTCGGAGCGGGTGTGAATATTAAATCCGGTGTTGATATTACAGTAGATTATGCATACCGGTGGGCAAGATATTTTGATGCGAACCATATGTTCAGTGTCAAGTTAGGTTTTTAATAACCATTTTTATTAACTCAACAAAAAAGGCTGGGTTACCAGCCTTTTTTTATTAAATGCTATGAAAAGTCTTATTTTATTTTTCGCCGTCTTTTTTCCAATCGTTATCAATGCTCAGACCTTTAAAGTCGATTTCGACTATTCGAGGTTCTTTTTTAATGATTCGAGCAATTATCTGGAAATTTATTATTCATTCTATCAGCCTCAGCTTAAACAGGTGGAAACTGACAACGAGCTAAAAATTAAAGGGATACTGAATATTAATATCCGGAAGACAGTAACATCTGATACCCTTGTAAATAAAAACTACCAGTTCGAGAATATCATTGCGGACTCACTATCTGAAAATAATCAGAAATCATTTACGGGGAATATAGCCTATGTGCTTCCCTATGGAGAATATACCTGTACTCTTACCGGGATGGACGGAAATGATATGAACAAACTTGACAGCGTTTCATTTCCGGTTTCAGTATCAGCGTTACCCATGGACAGGTTTTCGATCAGTGATCTCGAAATAGCCTCCCTCATAAAACACTCAGATCAGAATAAATCTATGTTCTATAAAAATACTTATGAGATTGTCCCTAATCCCAGCGGTATTTTTGGCCAGGAGATACCTGTTCTATATTTCTATTCTGAAATTTATAACCTGGATAAAAATGTGGGATCAAAAGCATTAAGGGTTGATCACCTCCTTCTGAATTCTACGAATAAAACGGTATATAATAAATCGGAATTATTCCCAAGGACTTCGAACTCAGCTGTGGATGTAGGTGCAATAAATATTTCCAAAATGCCTTCCGGGGCGTATACTCTGGTAAATGTCGGAACAGATAGTGCAAAAAACATTACGATCTTTTCATCAAAGA
>DATFVA010000058.1:0-17129 GCA_035260565.1 Ignavibacteriaceae bacterium
CCTTTGGTTGTCAAACGTGCAGAATCTATTCCCATACTTACCAGCTGAGCTTTAACTGCATCTGCCCGCTGTTGTGAAAGTTCAATATTACGCTGCGGGTCTCCGGTGTTATCTGTGTGACCATCGATCTCGTATTTTATGTCGGGATTTTCCTTAAGAACTTTGAAAATCTGGTTGATTGCTCCCATCGATTCCGGTTTTAGAATTGCTTTGTCTATATCAAACGTAATACCATGGCTAATTATCCTGCTCTCGGAGACAATATGTTTAGTATCGTTAAAGTTTCCTCCCTGTGCAATTCGGACATTCCGGATCATTATGGGTTTCTCCTGGTCGCCTATACCAACAAGGTTTAAAGCATAGGTTTCAGCCTGGAAAACAGGGACATTTAGTATCCGGTATTGATCTTCATATACTTTCAATTGTTTTCCCTTCCTTGCTATTGCTGCATGATGCCACTTGTTTCTGCTGAAATCATCGCTCTCCCCGGGATAGGTTCCTGTCAGGTTATTCGCGGTACATTCGTATCCCACGAAAATAGTATTATCATCTTCCGATTGCTCATCGTTCCTGGGATTCCATAGCCTGATTCCTATCTGGTTGTATGCCCCGGGCTGTGTGTAATAATCAAATTCAATCGTAAAGGTATCACTCGCAAGGTAGGTATCAGTTTTCATCAACGGGATTACACTGGCATAATTCCCCTCAGTAAGAGCAAATATATTTTCTCCCAGGAAGTTATTAACTTGTGCCTGGCCGCTGACCAGATCCCAGTGAGAAGGGAATTCGCCACTCTCATCCTCCGCAAAATTATCTTCAAAAATAATTTTGTCTCCGGGTACGAAATCATAGTTCTGATATGCTTTAGTATCAGGTGCTGATGTCGAGTTTGCATCTGGATTGCTATTTTCAGAATTATTGTTACTTTCTTTTTTATTATTCTTAGTGTCATCAGATGATTTGTCCATCGAATCTTCTACTTTTTTCTCGACCTTCTCTTCTGCCTTATCTTTCACCTTATCTATAAGTCCTCCGAATTGTGCAGATGCAGATATATAAAAAGCAAAGAAAATGATAGTTGTAAAAATCGGTTTTTTCATAATCGTCTCCGGTTATTAAATTATTCTGTGATAAGTATCTGTTAAACTTAAATAGAACTTATTGCGGCAGGCATATCAAATCAACTAATCATTTGATTAGTTTTCCCGTAGAGACGAATTTTGGGACGTATAGGAGAATTGATTTTAGTCGGGTCAGGAGAGTTCAGAACAGTTTTGATCTTAAAACTTTGGCAACTGCCTCCGTACGTGAATTTACATGAAGTTTTACATAAATATTGTGCAGATGAAACCTCACTGTGTGGGTGCTTACAAAAAGCTTTTCGGAAATTGCCTTTGTGCTGTGTCCTTCTATTAATGCTTTGAGAACCTCCAGTTCCCTGTCGGAAAGGTTGCTTGAGTGATTCTGTATGGGAGCCTGGAAGTACTGCAATACCTTTCTTGCAACCTCTCCTGAGAATGGTACTCCTCCCTCGTATGCCTCACGGATTGCATTTAACAATCTAGAGGAGGGACTTTTCTTCAATAGGTATCCTGAGGCTCCTGCCCTTAATGACTGAAATATTTTTTCACTGTCGCTGTATACAGTCAGCATCATGATCTCAACAGAGGGATAAGCGAGCTTGATTTCTTTAAGACTTTCGATCCCGTCTTTGTCAGGCATTTCAATGTCAAGCAGCAGAATATCCGGCAAATCATTTTCGATTGACCTTAATGCTTCGTCACAGGAATTATATACCGCTGCGCATTTGAAACCTTCAGATTTATTCAGGAGTATACAGAGAAGTTCCCGGATCTCCTGGTCATCGTCAAGTATTGCTACACGGATTATTGACTGCTGCTGCATATTATTTAATTTTTATCAGTTTAATCATAGTCTATCTCTTCTGCATTATCAACTGATCAACCGGTTAGTTTATGAACTTACCGGGAAGTTTATATAAATACCCGTTCCTTTATCTGGTTCAGACTTTATTTCAAAGCTGCCGTTCAGATCTTTGACATTTTTCTGCATATTAATGATACCATGTCCGTATGATATTCCAGCCTGATTAAATCCCCGGCCATTATCTTCTACCGCAAGGTAAATTGTTCTGCTTCTGACACTTAAATTATAGGAGATCTCAGTACATCCCGAATACTTTAACGCATTATTCAGCGCTTCCTTTGATATTAACTGCAGGTTTCTTTTTATTCCCGCCGTTACTTTTATTTTTTCAATATTCTGAGCATTCACCTTCAGCTCGATATTTTTTGATTCACATATTTCGTTTGCGTAAGCCTTAAAATTAAGGATGAAATCATTTAAGGAATCAAACTTCGGATCAATCGCCCATATTACATCTATCATCGAATCGACAAGGTGCCGTGAGATTTTACCGATTCTCTCCATTGATCTCACAGACGAGAATTTATCATCGGGAGCATCTGTCCTTTGTCCTTCCCCCGTCTCCCGGATAGAATGTTCTGAAAGCATTGCAATATGGGTGAGACCCGATCCTATCTCATCGTGCAGGTCGGAAGCAATGCGGGTTCTTATCTTTTCAATTTCAATCAGCCTGCTCGTTCTGACCCGGATAAAAAGATATGAAAGCAGGGTAATTAAAATTAAAATTAACGCGTAGAACCACCACCTATGGTAAAAAGGCGAATCTATCCTGAATGTAATCTCTGCAGGTGTGCTGCTTTTTGTATTATTATAATCTACTGCTTCTACCTGGAAAGTATAGGTGCCGGGATCCAGCATCGAATATGTTACCGCATTATTATTTGTAGATAATTTCCAGCTGTCGTTTTTGTTGATCAGCCTGTACTCGTATCTTACCTCTGTTTCGTTCCTGTTAATAATCCCCTGGAATCCGAAAGTAATTGTATTTTCATCGCTCGGAAGTACGGTGTTTTCAATGACCTTCCGTTCGTGTCCGTTTACAATGAAATGATTAAGATATACGGGCGGATGATAATCTTCAGCAGAGGTATTCGAAGGCTCATAAATATAATAATCATTTGCTGAGGCAAAACATAAATCGCCGTTTGCTGAGGAAGTTAATGCGTAGAAAGGTTCCCTCGGGATTTCGTCTGAAAGTTCCCAGGAGATATTTAAGTCTCTTTGCAATGATTGTACTCCTGCCTGGGTACCGAGCCAGATCCGGGAAGGAGTTTTTGCGATGCTCCAGACTGCATTGCTGAAAAGTCCTTCTTCGCGCGCGATCGATCTTAATTTCCCCGCTCTAAGCACCGCAAGACCTCCGTACCTTGTCCCGATAATTAATGAACTGTCTTTTTCGGTAATGGCTCTGATATCATTGTCGGGAAGTCCGTCCGAGGTTGTGAAAAGCCTGACAAATTTTAATCTCTTCTCTGAATTAGCTTTTGAAAAGGAGAATTCCGACAACCCATGGTTATATCCGCCGAACCATAAATTATCTTTTGAATCCTGGTAAATGTACCTGACCGAGTTATCGGGGATTCCATCTTTATCATTATAGATTTCCCTGATCCTTTCGTGGTTGTTATTATCAAGCAATATTATTCCTGTATCAAGTATACTGCACCATATTTCACCCATGGCATCAATAAATGTTGTAAACAGTTTATCTCCTTCAGAAATGTTTTTCAGGTTGACGATCTCAATTTTTTTCAGAATGGATGCCGAATTCCCGGTCAATATGATCTTATAAACCTGGATTTCTCCTGATGCCGAGCATACATATAATTTATCAGAGCTATCGCAAAAAATCTGGTGGATATTCTCATGCCTGAATTCTCCCATAAGCGGATGATATTGCTTTTCCCAGCTTCCATGATCATCTTTAAAAAATTCTACCAGTATATTATGTGCCGATGCCCAAAAATGATTGTAAGCGTCTGAAGCCACAGTTGACCAGTTGCCTGAGTTCTTATTCACATCCTTAAAGCGGTATAGATCAGGACACGCAAGTTTAGATAGGCCGTCATCATTAGTTGCAGCCCATAATATGTTTTCCCTATCGTATAAAATAGAGGTGACATTGTTCTGAAGCAGCCCGCTGGCTGTAGTGAATCTCGTTAAAGAATTCTCCACATTGTTAATATTAAACTTGTATAACCCGTTATTGGTAGATAACCAGATATTATGCACTCTATCTTCGATCATCGCGCTTGAAAAAAACCTGACATTGATCTTAAATACCTTAATCTCATTATTCTTGCTTATCTCATATATCACCCCTGTATCCGGTGAAAATGCCCAGATATTATTTTTATCATCCAGCAACAATGAACTGATCTGCTTCGGATTCCCCGGAAGAGATATAATTCTGATATCTTCATAGCCTTCCGGAATTACATATAACCCTCTCTGAGTCCCGGCCCATATCTCGTTATCTCTCTCAACGAATGAATAAACCTGTCCCGTTTTAGTCGAGTAATCGGGAATTTTCACTTCATTATTCTTTATAAAAAACAGCCCGTCGCCTGTACCGCAGAAAACCATACTATCACGGGATTGAAAAATAGTATTGATATGTGCTTTATCTCCTCCCGGATTAAACACCGCCTTTTCAAACCTGCCGTTATTAATGACAGTAATTCCCTTGTCGTTAGTACCAATCCAGATTTTATTTTTAATAAACCTGTCGGGAAGTAAACAAGCTATGTCATCTGTTATTAAACCGTCTGAACTAGTATAATTCTGAAAGTTTTTACTATTGAAAACACTTAATCCCTCACCTGTAGCTATCCAGATATAGCCTGATGAATCCTGGCAGACAGCACGAATATTATCTGAAACCAATCCGTCACGCATAGTGTAATGATGGAATGGCAGCACCTGTGTGTCGCCGTCTGAAGTACATAGTAATAAAATGAAGTAAAAAAATATTTTCAATTTCTCATCCGGGATAGACTGAAATAAATTTAGCAAAATTTGTTTATATAAATAAACTGCTATTATTAGAACTGATTGATAATGATGAAAAACAAGTCTCAATTACCTTTTTATTATATTTTGTATTGTTAATTTCAGACATTTTGATACAGCATAAATTTCTCGCAGGGAGGTGAATCAAATGCAGAATAATTGCCGGCAGTTCATTACTATTCTTATCCTGATCTTAATACCTTTACAAATAAGCTGCTCAAAAGAAGTTGATTCCTTATACATCTCCCGTCATTATATCAAACACGAATTCCGGATTAAAATGAGGGACGGAATTAAATTATTTACGGCAGTTTATACCCCGACTGATACATCAAAAAATTATCCGATACTAATGGTAAGAACTCCATATACAGTGGCTCCTTATGGTGAAAATAATTATCCCTCTAATTTCGAGGTGCCCGATGAAATGGTTGGGGAAGGCTATATCTTTGTCTTCCAGGATGTGCGCGGCAGTTTTATGTCGGAAGGACAGTTTATTAATATGCGTCCTTACATACCCGGGAAAAAAACAAAGAATGATGTTGATGAAAGCAGCGATACTTATGATACTATTGACTGGCTTGTGAAAAATATTCATCATAATAACGGCAGAGTTGGTATGTGGGGTATTTCTTATCCCGGTTTCTATGCTGCTATGGGGACAATTGATGCTCACCCGGCATTGAAGGCCGTTTCGCCTGAAGCCCCGATTGCGAACTGGTTTATTGGCGATGATATGCACCATAACGGCGCTTTCTCTTTAATGATGGACTTCGATTTCTTCTCTAATTTCGGACGTGCACGTGATTCTCTTACGATCAACTGGCCTGAACCTCTGGATTATGCTTCTCCCGATGCATATAATTTTTTCCTGGATCTCGGACCTTTGCCTGATGTAAATAATAATTATTTTCATCATAATATTGCTTTCTGGGATTCCACAATAAACCACCCGGACTATGATTATTACTGGAAGGCAAAGAATAATCTTCCGCACTTTAATAATATTAAACCTGCAGTTATGATTGTCGGAGGATGGTATGATGCAGAAGATCTATACGGGCCGCTTCATATCTATCAGTCTATTGAAAGTAAAAACCCCGGGGCCGCTAATTACCTGGTGATGGGACCATGGTTCCATGGCGGATGGATGAGAAGCGAAGGGGATTCACTGGGAGATATATCTTTCGGTTCCCGTACAAGTGAATTCTTTCAGCAGAAGATGTTTATTCCTTTCTTCAGGTATTATCTGAAGGGTGAAGGCAGCTTTAATCAGCCTGAAGCTTATATTTTTCAGGTAGGTACTAACAAATGGAAGTCTTATTCCTCCTGGCCTCCGGCCGAGGTAAAAGATGAACAAATTTATCTCGATAAAAATCATTCATTGTCGTTTAGTAAACCTCTGAGCGGGGATGAGAGTTATGATGAATATCTGTCGGATCCAATGAAACCGGTACCTTATACAAATAAGCAGCTCGACTCGAGGGGATTCTATAATAAAAATTATATGATTGAGGATCAGCGGTTTGCATCAGAGAGACCTGATGTGCTTGTTTATGAAACTGAAGTTTTGAAAGAGGACCTTACAATATCGGGCCCCATTCAAGCTAATCTTTATGTTTCTACCTCAGGCACCGATGCAGACTGGGTTGTGAAAATTATCGATGAGTTTCCATCGGATGCATCAGATCCTCTGAATAATCCGAATAAAATTGAGATGGGTAATTACCAGGAGCTTGTACGCGGTGAAATAATGAGAGGAAGATATAATAAAAGCTTTGAAGACCCTCAGCCGTTTGAACAGGAAAAAGTAACCAGTGTAGGATTTGATCTGCAGGATATAGATCATACCTTTCTGAAGGGACATAAAATCATGATCCAGGTACAAAGCAGCTGGTTCCCATTTTTCGATAGGAATCCGCAGACCTTTGTTAAGAATATTTATAAGGCCGGGCAGAAAGATTTTAAAAAAGCAGTCAATAGAATTTATCATTCTGCAGCGTATCCTTCATCCTTACACATAAAAGTTTCTCATTGAGTCTGCATTAATCAGAATAATGAACATAAACAGGAGAGTTAAATGAATAAATTTATTTTCAATGTATTATTGGCGGCAGTTATGCTGACTTCAGTTTCTTTTCCGCAGTTGTATTATAATCACGATCCTTTTGCCCATACTTTTTCGATTGTAGCACGAGATCCTGAGACAGGTGAAATGGGTGTGGCTGTTCAGTCACATTGGTTTTCAGTGGGCACAATTGTAACCTGGGCTGAGGCAGGTGTGGGTGCAATAGCTACTCAATCATTTGTCAATGCTTCGTTCGGACCACGTGGACTTGAGATGCTGAAGCAGGGAATGACCCCGCAGCAGGCTGTGGATTCACTTTTAGCATCAGATGAGGGGAGAGAGTTCAGGCAGCTCGCAATTATTGATTCGAAAGGGAATGTTGCTTCATACACAGGAAAGAAATGTGTTCAGCCGGCTGGAAACCTGGTGGGCGATAATTTTTCAACCCAGGCTAACCTGATGATAAACGATAAGGTTTGGCCGGCAATGGCGGAAGCTTTTAATACTACAACCGGACCTCTCGCTGAGAGAATGATGGCGGCACTTGAAGCAGGACAAAAAGCGGGCGGGGATATACGTGGTAAGCAATCGGCTGCAATGCTTGTGGTCAGGGGGAAGTCTACAGGCAAAGTCTGGGAAGACAGGCTTATTGACCTCCGTGTTGATGATAGTCCCGAACCCATTAAAGAGTTAAAACGGCTGTTAAAAGTTCACCGTGCTTATGATCATATGAATGCCGGGGATCTGGCAGTGGAAAAAGGAGATATGAAACTGGCGCTCATAGAATATTCAACAGCAGAGGAAATGTTCCCGGATAATGCCGAAATGAAATACTGGCATGCAGTTACTCTTGCAAATAATGGTAAGATGGACGAAGCATTGCCGATCTTCGGGGAGGTTTTTAATATGGATTCAAACTGGAGGGACCTGACGCCGAGACTTATTGAACCTGGTCTTCTTACAGTCAATGAGAATGATCTAAAGCGGATTTTGGATGTGAAATAAAAAAGGATTGAATGCTCGAGAAATATTTTTCCTTTACCGCAAATAAGACAAGTGCAAAGACAGAAGTCATAGCTGGTATTACCACCTTTCTGGCTTCAATGTATATCATTGTGGTGAATCCGTCTGTATTGAGCCAATCGGGAATGCCGTTTAACGGCGTTCTTACCGCAACCATCATTGTTTCGGCTTTCTGTTCTATAATGATGGGTATCTATGCAAATAACCCCCTCCTCGTGGCTCCCGGGATGGGATTAAATGCTTTTTTTACTTTCACGGTAGTTCTGGGAATGGGCGTCAGGTGGGAAACTGCCCTCGGTGCCGTCTTCTGGGCCGGGATAGTATTTATTATCTTATCCGTTTTTAATATCCGGACTTATATTGTACGCGCAATACCAAGGCAGATACGCTATGCGGTGGCGGCAGGTATAGGACTTTTCATAGCGTTAATAGGATTTGTAAACGGCCACCTTGTTGTTGCTAACCCTTCCACATTGGTCGCAATAGCAAAGCTGGATGCTGTAACAATTACCTTTGTAATAGGTTTGTTCATCACCGCCCTCCTCGTTGTAAAGGATATTAAAGGCGGACTTATCATAGGCATTATTCTGACTACTATTCTGGCTATTCCCGTTGGTAGATGGTACGGCGATGCATCTATATTAAATAATGGAATCCCCACGCTCGTTACATGGAAGGGACTATTTGCAGCCCCGGATTTCAGCTTAATATTTCAACTTGACATCGCAGGATCGCTAAAGTTCGCTCTATGGCCCGTGATATTTGCATTCCTGTTTACTGATATGTTCGATAGTCTTTCAACTTTCGTAGGTGTAGCTGAAGCTGCCAACTTGATCGATGAGAATAATGAACCGAGGAACATTAAAGAATCACTTATAACTGATGCTTTTGCAACAACAATTGCCGGACTGGTGGGCTCAAGTCCTGGTACAGCTTATATTGAGTCCGCAACCGGAATTGAGGAAGGGGGCAGGACGGGCCTTACAGCTGTAGTTGCCGGACTCCTTTTCATTCCTTTCATCTTTATTTCTCCTCTTTTGTCTGTCGTGCCTTCAATAGCTACTTCTCCCGCTCTAATTATAGTTGGTGTCTTTATGATTAAACCGGTATTAAAAATTAATTGGTCGAAATTTGATGACGCAATCCCTGCCTTCATTGCCCTTGCTCTCATTCCCTTTACTTATTCTATTACACAGGGAATAATATGGGGATTTCTGAGCTGGACGGTAATTAAACTTATTACCGGTAAAAAAGAAGAGGTTAACCTGATGCTTATAGGAATAGATATTTTCGCAATACTTGCTCTCTTCCTTGGATAACAGCCTTTAAAATATTTGATGATAAAAACGGGTTTATAGGCTTGCGTGAGGCCGAGCAGAGGCCGAATGAAACTAAAAAGGTTACCGAAAGACAAGATGCAGACAGCCTCTTCATAATAAAGAAAAAACAAATGCTCCGAACACGATTTCGTGAATCTAAAAACCAGGCGCAAATTTAATTGTTTCTGCTGCCGATCTGATTTTTGAAGCATGGTTCTAATAATATAAATTAATGTAGAACAGGCTCATCTTCTCTTTTCACCGTTTATCCCAAATAAATGGCAGACAAGAAAACGATTCCATATTTTCCGCTATTCCAATTTAACTAATGGAGGTCAACTATGAGAAAAAGTATTAATATATATGTTTTCTATATCATTATGTTCATCCTGATGCTGGCCGCTGTAGTATCTGCGCAGAATCAGCTTACTGTACCCCAGATCAGCCAGAAAGCAAGTGTTTCACAAACGATCGGTCTTACAGACATAACCATAAACTATCACGGTCCTAAAGTTAACGGAAGAGATATCTGGGGGAAACTTGTTCCCTATAATGAGGTTTGGCGCGGCGGTGCAAATGAGAACACCACAATAACTTTTACAGATCCGGTGAAGATTGAAGGTAAAGATATTCCGGCAGGAACTTATGGACTTCATTTTATTCCTTCCGAAAATGAATGGACTGTTATCTTTAATAAGAATAATTGGGCCTGGGGCAGCTTCAATTATGATCAGAAGGATGATCAGTTGAGGGTTAAAGTTAAACCGGTAAGTGATGATTTCCAGGAGTGGCTGAGCTATTCATTCGATAACCCCAATGAAAATTCTGTTGATGCAGTACTTAGATGGGAAAAGCTTAAAGTGCCCATTCATATAGATCTTGATGTACATGAACTCGCGATTGGTCATATGAAAAAGGAACTCGATAACCTCCCCGGCTTTTCCTGGCAGGGCTGGAACCAGATCGCTTCCTATGCTTTGATGAATAATACCCATCGGGATGATGCAATGAAATGGATTGATAAATCCCTTAGTCTCAATAAGAATTTTACGAATCAGATGACCAAAGCTGGACTACTTGAAGCTTCGGGCAAGACGGCTGAATCAGATGAGCTTAAAAGTTCGGTCTTAAATACGGCTACCGAGGCAGAAATGAATACTTATGGTTACCAACTGCTTCAGATCGGGAAGGATGATGAAGCTATTCAGATTTTCACCAAAAATACAAAAGATCATCCTGATTCCTGGAACGTGTGGGATAGTCTTGGTGAAGCTTATGGTATAAAAGGTGATAAAGACCTGGCAGTTAAATATTATTCAAAGGCTTATGATATGGCTCCCGACAATCAGAAAAGCAGGATAAAAGGATTATTAAAGAATCTAGGTAAGGATATTTAATCATTTTTCATTTCGATTCCCGGTGACTTGCTGATCAAGTCATCGGGAAGAGAAATCTTTTTATTAAAATAACTGTTTATAAATATTTTTAATGGATTCCGGCAGATCCATCTTATCCACTTCATCCATATAACCTGAGCCATTTTTATCCCTCCTGATCGCATATCTCAGGTAGGAAAGTCTGAATAACTTTAATGCGGTTTTAACATCTTCCTTTTTTCTTACATAAAAACTGATCCATCCGGATTCAGGCATAATATGGTGAGGATAAACAATTTTTTCTTTTATCAGTTCATCCCTCACTTTCATTGGAAAAGGAATATCCGTCAGCCCGTTTCTGTGAATATGTCCTATCTCGGGTTTGCCATAACGGAATTCAGTCCCGCCGAACCTGTGGGGGGCAGCGGAAACATTTTCCCATCCTGATACTTCTTTTATTATTTCATCAATCATCTGATTCACCTTAAGAGTGTCAATTCAGAACGGAATTCATTTTTCCGGTGAGATATAAAATAATAAGTATTTAATATTAAATTTGTACTGTAAACAAAACCCGGACTTACTTTGGCAGACGATAAAGATAAAATACATACAGTAAAAAGTGTGCTGATCCCTGCAGCATTCATTGTACTGCTATGGATAATTTTGATTGTTCAGCAGACCTTTAACCTGGGTTTTCCCTATGAGTTCGGACTATATCCGCGCAGGCTTACGGGACTGATAGGTATTATTACCTCACCGTTAATTCATGCCGGATACACACATTTAATCTCCAACTCTCTTCCTGTGTTTCTGCTTTCTGCCGGTCTGATCTATTTTTACCCCGAGACGGCATATAAGGTTATTGCTTTGATATATCTTTCTACAGGTCTGCTTGTATGGCTGTTTGCACGGCCTGTTTATCATATCGGTGCAAGCGGACTTATCTACGGCTTTGCTGCCTTTCTTTTTTTCAGCGGAATATTTAAGAGAGATAACCGCTCGATCGGACTTTCCCTTCTGGTCACTTTTTTATATGGGGGGATGGTATGGGGAATACTTCCTGGTCAGCCCGGGATCTCCTGGGAATCGCATTTCTTTGGAGGTATTACCGGTATTGTATACGCTTTCATTTTCCGGAAAAAGGATAAACACTACAAATATGACTGGGAAGCGGAAGAAAGTGATATTCCCCCTAACAAACTTGAGATATCTTACCGTAAAGATAAAAATGATCAGCCCCCGGAATAGAAGGTGAATATTCGCTTATTTAGTCAGGATTTCAAAATTATATTCATTCACCTTTAGCGATAGTAAAAACCATTCAAACATTGCCATATTCAGGACGTATTCAGATTCAGTTTATATTTTTTAATTTTGGAGAGAATTTACTTAATTAGCGTCTGTTTTAAATAATTTATGAATTGTTAGAAAAACCGTGCTAATTTTATTTGAAGAATGAAGGGAAGTACATGAAAAAGACAACATCAGAAACACGTAAATACCGCTCGGATATGAATGATAAGATTCTTAATGCGGGGTTCCGGGATTTCAATAAATTCTTTGCACTCGATAACAAAGCGTATATCGACGGTGCGCTGCCTGCTAAAACGAAGGAACTTATGGGACTGGCAGCCTCTATGGTTATGCGGTGCAATGATTGTATCTTTTACCACATCGACAGATCAATCCAGGAAGGCGCCAGCAGGGAAGAACTTCATGAAACATTTAATATCGCATTAATAATCGGCGGGTCTATCGTCATTCCTCACCTGAGGTATGGATTTGAAGTAATGGACGAAATTTTTAGCGAATCAAAACAATAATTTTATAGAACAGGATTATAATGGAATATATCGGAATTATAGGTCTGCTGGCCCTGGCTGCCGGATGGATCCCGCAGACAATTGATACGATCAGGAATAAACAATGCAGCATCAATTTTTACTTCCTCATACTGAACCTTACAGGAAGTATTTCACTTACATTGTATGCTATATTTTTACACGACGCTGTGTTCACCATTCTTAATTCAATGACTACAATTGGTGCTCTCATCAATCTGTTTTATAAAATCCGATCGATCAAAGGAGCAAGTGCTTGAATAAATTAATAATTGCCACATCGAACCAGGGAAAATTAAGAGAAATAAAAAAAATTCTCTCAGGTCTTCCTTTTGAATTATTAAGCTTATCCGATTTTGAGAATGTTCCCGATGTGATTGAGGATAGAGATACTTTTTTTGAAAATTCGAAGAAAAAAGCGACAGAGATATTTAATGCTCTGCAAATACCTGTAATTGCTGATGATTCAGGGCTTTCGGTGGCTCAGCTCAACGGCAGGCCGGGGGTGTATTCGGCAAGGTATGCAGGTGAGAATGCCGATGATCACGAAAATAATCAAAAGCTGATTTTTGAGTTGAAAGGGTTTCCATCACCCCATAAGGCGCGTTTTATCTCCGTCGCTGTTTATTTTGATGGTAATGAGTATATTTCTGCGGCCGGAGAACTTGATGGCGAAATTATTATCGAACCGAGAGGAAATAACGGCTTCGGATATGACCCGCACTTTGTTCCGGAAGGTTATTCAAATACCCTGGCTGAAATGTCACTCGAAGAAAAAAACAAAATCAGTCACCGTGCAAAAGCGTTCAAAGAATTAAGAACAAAGATTTTATGAGGTTAAAATGAAAAAGTTCACAGGAGGTACGGTTATTATTATCCTGCTAGCGCTGCTGGTAAATGCCTGCAATAAAGATAATAGCACTAATCCGCCGGTTCAGAATAATACGGGATATTTTCCGAATGGAGAAGGCTCAACATATACATACTCCGTGCAGAAAACAGATTCCAGCGGTACGCAGACGGCCGGCACAAGAAGTACTGATTACAGCGGAACGGAAATAAAGAACGGCACTACCTATCAGGTACAGATTGATTCCTTAAACATTTCAGGTGCCGGTGAAGTTTCTCTTTCATATTTTCGTAAAACAAACGACAGCGTATTTTATTTTCTGGATACCACCGGGTTATCAGCAGCTATTCCCGATAGTCTGAGAAGCAATATATCGCTCGATAACGAAATGAAGATAATCTCTTTCCCTGTTACTGAGAACCACAGCTGGTCGGTATTTAAGCTTTCAATCGTCTATCTGATTTTCAACGTGCCTGTCCTTAATGTAAGCGCTGCCTATGACGGTACTGAATCTGTTACACTTCATCTGAATTCAGGAGACGTGACAAAAGATGCAGTCAGGATTAAATATACATTAGGTCTTACTCTGCCCAATACATTGACAACCACCAACTATGAAGCTTATGCCTGGCTGGTAGATGGTATAGGGATTGTTAAATGGCAGGGGAACGGTACAATTCTCAATGCGTTCACCGGAGGCGGTGTTGATCTGTCTGATACCACTTCGGTTATTACACAGAGCCTGATTTCTTACGATGTAAAATAAGAGTAAGGATTCTGCTCAGTTGTTAAAGAACTTATAGAACTTCATGAATGAAGTTCCTGCATGATGTTTAAACGAAGTTCACGTATGTATGGGTTCTGCTCTACTTTGTAGCTATGATGGTCTGCACTATTCCCATCGTCATAGGAAATATCTCAATTTTTCTGAAGCCCGAATTCCTCAGGAGTTCGGGCATATTAATTTTTTCATCAAATTCTTCTACGGAGCGGGGAAGGTATTTGTAAGCCTTTATATCGCCGGAAATAATGCCGCCTACAACCGGAAGGATTTTCTTAAAATAGAATTTGTACAATCCCTTGAAAAAAGGATTCGCAGGAAGCCTGAATTCAATTATTGTTGCCTTGCCGTCCTTCTTCAGTATCCTGTAAAAAGAATCAAAGCCTGCCTGGATATCGTAAAAATTTCTGACACCGAAAGCCACAGTTATATTAGTTACTGATTCATCTTTAACCGGCAGCATTTCGGCAACCATCTGGATGGTTCTCTTCTTTATCCATTTACTCTTCTTCTCAAACAGCTTTATCATATTATAGGAATAATCAGCTCCGTAAATATTTTTTACCCCCTGTCTTTTTGCTTCTATGGCAACATCGCCTGTACCGCATGCAACATCAAGCAGTATACTCTCCCGGCTGAACCCGGTAAGCTTCAGAGCCTTTTTTCTCCAATAGATATCCATTCCAAAACTCAGGAAGTGGTTAAGAAAATCATACCTCCAGGCGATTGAATCAAATATCTTCTTAACTTCTATTTTCTTTTCAGTCATCTTTGATTTTATTGTATTGAAACTCTTCCAGTCCTGTTTTTATTCTCCACCAGTTAAACAGATATTTACCGGACCAGACCGAGAATATCATGAATATGAGTCCGCCGGCAAGGTCTATCACGTAATGGTACTGCAGGTAGACAGTAGCAAATATCAGCAGGGAGCCCACCGGGATGAAGAAATATCTTGAGCGGCTTTTCAGCCTTACTGATAAGTACATTACTATGAGAGTTATCATTGTATGCCCGCTGGGAAATACGTCTCTCTGAACAAATGCGGCCGGGTCCAATGTGGAGGCTGAAATGGACTCACCCAGGTTCACGAATTCCCGAAGATATTTTGTTACAAGCAGCCCCGGCAGCTGTGTATCGAGCTCTGTAAAGTTATGCAGTGTGAACCGGGGTCCTATACCTGGGAGTGCAAAATAACCCAGGTAGGAAAGAAAAAATCCGTAGACAATTGAGAAAATTGCAAAATCAAGGGCCAGGTATTTTCTTTTCCTGAGAAGTACAAGGGCCAGGATTATCGGCAGAAGATAAAAAATGCTATAAATTATCTGCAGTATTTCGGTCAGCAGGGGAAAAGCAATCTTCTGAAGAACCTGCGTAGGGTTCGCTCCGAATATCCAGTAATCGATTCTTATGAAAAGCCAGTCGTAATCCTGTCCTCTTATCGGCTTTATCATAAAATACAGTTCTTTGAATGTAATAAAAATCAGCGGTGCGATATACCAATAATGTACAATTCTCCACAGTTTCAGATTCTGTTTATTTTCAAGAAATGAAATAAGGAAAGCGAAAGCTATCACCCCGATATTCATCATCAGCCAGCTGGATGTATTCTCAACTTTATCATGAAAAATTATATTCATGATAATCAGGAAGATATAGAAGACCACCACGACGAGGTCGTAGGCTTTAAGATTTTTAATAAAAGATTTAACTCTTTTCATCGGCCGGAATTATGAAGAGGATGATTTATTATAAAATTTGCAAGAATTTTAAAGTCCTTTAAATTCAGCTGCTCCGCGCGGAGAGCCAGGTTAACACCTGAGTCAGAAAAATCTATATCTTTAAATATACTGTCTCCAAGTGAATTTTTTATAATTTTTCTTCTTTTTCCGAATGAAGCTTTAACCACGCTTATAAAAGTTCTCTTCATTTCCTCTGTGAGCTGTAATTCCTTCATAAAGATATGTATAACAGCCGAATAAACTTTGGGTTTAGGGTAAAAAACATTGGGAGATACTTTAAAACAGTATTTTACCTCAGCAAAAAAGTGGAGAAGCACAGAAAGTATTCCGTAGTCCTTACTTCCCGGAGAGGCTGAAATCCTTTTTGCAACTTCATGCTGAACCATGAAAACAGCATCTTTAACCAGGTTATTATTCTCCAGAAGTTTGAAGATAATAGGGGAGGTGAGGTTATATGGTATGTTGCCGGCAATCCTGAGTTTACCCTTAAGAGGTCCGAAGATTTTTCCAAGGTCTGTTTTAAGGAAATCTTCATTATAAAATTTTATACGGGGGAATTTTTCTGCAAGGTCATCCTTTACTCTTTTATCGATTTCAACTGCTGCAATTTCTGCGGCTGATTCAGAAAGTTTCGAGGTGAGTGCGCCTGTGCCTGGACCAACTTCAACTATAAAATCATTTTCAGTCGGGTTTATTTCAGCAATAATCTTTTTCAGGATATTATTGTCGGTAAGATAGTTCTGTCCGAATCTTTTTAAAGGCGTTACTTTTTCCATTAAATAAAATTAAGAGATGACAGGACGAGATACAATTATTTTTATCGTTATTGTTTGAAACAGCACAGTATAAATAATATGTGTCCCAAATATGAATCGTTATGATTCTTATTATCGGTGGCTTCGATTGGCAGTACATTGACATAATTTTTCTTTTTATTCCGCTTGCGGGGGAGTACACAAAATCATCTGTCTTTGATACTCTTTTTATTTATTTATAATTTTCATTACACAAAAAATTAAAAGGAGAATATTCTGAGCAGAAAATATATAATTAGTGTCGATATGGGGGGCACCAAGATACTCGCAGCTTTAATAAATTCTGAAGAAGGGATAATAAAAAGAATTAAAAAACCTACCCGCACAGGGAAGAATTCAGATGATTATATTA
>DATFVA010000059.1:0-6200 GCA_035260565.1 Ignavibacteriaceae bacterium
CAGGTCGCAAGGGGAGAACATGTTAAATATAATTTTGTTGTTTCCAATGTTGGGGGCGACTTATTAAAAATAAATGATGTCAGAGCCTCCTGCGGCTGTACTGCTGCAAAACCCGAAAAAGACAAACTGGCACCGGGTGAATCGACAAATATTAAGGTTGATTTTAATTCTACCGGGCGTCAGGGGCAGCAGACAAAATATATTACTGTTAAAACTAACGATCCCAATAACCCGGAAATAAGATTTAAACTCACCGGTGATGTTGTTGATCCCGGCACTAAAAACGGAAATCTTACAGATAGTCCTATCATGTTCTTCAAAGATACACAGCATGATTTCGGAACAGTTCAGGAGGGCGATACACTTCATTACACTTTCAGTTTTGTAAACAAAGGTAATGCAATACTTAAAATTAGTAATGTGAAAACCTCATGCGGCTGTACAGCTGCCCTGGTTTCAAGTGAAAAGATTGATCCGGGCAAAGATGGTACTCTTAATGTATCGCTCGATACAAGTCACAAATCTGGTAAAGTCAGCAAACGGATAACTATTAACTCGAATGATCCTACAAACCCTGAAATGGTATTGACAGTATTCGCCGACATCCTGAAGGGAACTAATTAATGCCGTGGTTCAAACGGTCAAAGGAAAATATTTCTCCCGATTCCCAGAAAAAGGACCTGCCTGACGGGATGTGGGAAAAATGTCCAAGCTGCGGAGAAATAATTCATAAGAAGCAGCTTGAAACAAACCTATGGACATGTATTAAATGCGGTTATCATTTCAGGATAGGAAGTACAGAATATATACAGATACTAATTGACAAGGGGTCATTCAGGGAAATAGATAAAAAGATGCGCTCAGCTGATCCCCTGGAATTTGAAGATACGAAGAAGTATAATGAAAGAATTGCTGAGACTATTAAAAAACTGGGTCTTAACGATGCAGTAAAGACAGGTACCGGAAAGCTTAACGGAATCGATGTTGCTTTCGGCTGTATGGATTTTAAATTCATAGGCGGAAGCATGGGCTCGGTGGTAGGCGAAAAGATAGCAAGGTTAACGGACCGCGCATTAAAAAATAAAAGTCCACTGATCATTGTATCTTCAAGCGGCGGAGCAAGAATGATGGAGGGGGCTCTTTCACTTATGCAGATGGCGAAAACAAGCTCAAGGTTAGCCAGGCTTGCCGAAGCAAAGATTCCGTACATTTCAATCATGACTGATCCGACAACCGGGGGAACAACCGCAAGCTATGCAATGCTCGGAGATGTTCATATAGCTGAACCCGAGGCACTGATAGGCTTTGCGGGTCCGAGAGTAATTAAGCAGACTATCGGGAAGGATCTGCCTAAAGGATTTCAGCGTTCGGAATTTTTGGTTGAAAGGGGATTTGTAGATATTGTTTCACCCAGGAAAGATCTGAAGCAGAACGTTTATAACGTTTTAACATTACTGAGCTGAGGAAGAAATTAAAGTAATAAAAAGCGTTAAGAAGATGCAGCAGATATCAAAAAAGCTGCATTTGGAGGGAATGACTATTGGCCTCGTTCCTACAATGGGCTACCTGCATGAAGGACACCTCTCACTGGTTTCACGATCAAAAAAAACTTCCGATATTACTGTAGTTTCTATATTTGTAAACCCTTCGCAGTTCGGGCCTAAAGAGGATTTTGGAAAATATCCCAGGGATCTTAAGCGTGATAAAAGAATGTTAAGGGATGCAGGTGCGGATTTTATATTTATCCCCTTTGCAGAAGAAATTTACCCGGTTGATTTTCAGACATACGTGAATGTCGATAAAATCACAAAGATCCTTGAAGGTGAATCAAGACCAACTCATTTCCGGGGAGTCACAACAATAGTGGCAATGCTCTTTAATATTGTCTCTCCTGATTCTGCATATTTCGGGCAGAAGGATGCACAGCAGGCTTTCGTAATAAGACAAATGGTGCATGATCTGAAATTTAATGTGAAGGTAGTTGTCATTCCCATTGTGCGTGAGAAAGACGGTCTCGCTTTAAGCTCAAGAAACATTTTTCTGGACAAAAAAGAGAGGCAGGAATCTCTTGTACTAAATTATTCACTTCTTTATGCGAGGAAAATAATTTCGAAAGGCCGGAATGATTCAGCTAAAATTATATCGGGAATGAATGGGATAATAAACCGTGCAGATACTTCTGATCTTGATTATATAAATATTGTTGATGCTCTCTCCTTTTCTCCTGTAAAAAAGCTGGTACACGGGAGGAAATATTATGTTCTGATCGCCTGCCGCTTTGGAAAGACACGCCTGATTGATAATATACTGGTTAAAGCCTAAGGAAGATTCAGACTAGCTATTGCTTTGATCCCATACAGCACCAGATCCTTTTCATATACGAATTCGAAATCAATATAAGGGAATAATTTTTCTGCATTCCCCCCCGTCATAAAAATACTGATCTTCGCCGGGTGAAATGTCTTTTTAATATAGACTATTATCCTGTCAATCATACCCAACGCAGAATTGATAAGTCCGCTGGCAATCGATGACCGGGTCGAGTTTCCGATTATACTTTCAAAATCTGTAAAACCGGCCAGAGGCAGCTGAGCGGTATATGAGTGAAGTGCTTCTCCCATCATCGTAACACCGGGAGCAATTACCCCGCCGATGAATTCAGGAGGGGATTTGACGATATTTATCGTGGTTGCAGTCCCCAGGTCAATTGTTAAAATTATTTCGTCATCGTTCATAACTCCGTTTAACAGCAGGGCTCCTTCTGCAGAACAGATCCTGTCCGTACCCAGCGTGGAAGGCGTTTTATAGTTTATTTTAAGATTGAACCGGGAGTCTTTTGATATCCGGTGATAGAGCTGTGATCTGTTTTCCAGGAAATTGATCAGCTGATGCGAGCTTTCAGGAACTACAGATGAAATTCCCGTGCCTGAAATTTGTTTGTTACGAAAGACTTCCTGAAGCTGTTCAACATTCTCAAATGAAAATGTTTCACTCAATTTATTGCCGGAGAATAATCCAGCTTTAATTCTCGAATTTCCTATATCGCAAGTCAGGAACATATTATTATCGGGAAGTGATTAATTTATCAGCCAATGCTTACATCCCCGAAATATATTTTTTCCAACCTGCGCCCGGTCTTTAGTATCAGGAAGCCCTCATCGTCAATGTCGTCAAAAATTCCATATTTAACATTTTCGCCTTCAGTGACGGAGATTTTTTCACCGATCATTCTGCACCGCGCTTTCCAGTCCTTTAATATTTCCCCCGGTCTGTTATCAATCCAATGCAGAATCTCCTCGAAGATATTCAGTACTTCAGCTAGAAGCACCTCACGCTCGACCAGGCTGCCAGTCTCAGATTTGATGGAGGTAGGCGGAATTTTATATATCCCCTGGAAAGATGTCTGATTGACATTTATGCCAATCCCTGTTACTACCTTTTCAATTTTTTTACCGGCGGAGGTGGACTCAATCAATATCCCGGCGGTTTTTTTACTGTTAATTAAAACATCATTTGGCCATTTAAGTTCTATCTTCAGCTGATGGAGATTTTCTATTGCCATTGCCACAGCCAGTGAAGATGCGAAATTGACCAGGTTTATTTTTCCTCCTGAAAAATCCCTGTCGTTTAACAGGATTGAAAAAGTAAGGTTCATTTCTTTGTTGCTATACCAGACACGGTCTTTACGGCCTCGGCCCTGCAGCTGTTTCTCGCTCAGAACAACTGTCCCGTCATCGTTGAATTTATTAGATTTGTTGAGCAAAACGCTATTAGTGGAATCAACTTCTTCAGCATAAATAAAGTTTCTGCCGATAATCTCAGTATCAAGTTTGATGTCAAAAAACTCCAGGTCGAACAAATTATTTCCTTCAATTTAATGAGTAACTAAGATAAAAAAATTAAATATAAAAGATAATTGTTCTTTGTTCATTTATAATTGGTTATTGGGGGATTGTAATGAATTGTCAATTATTTTGTCAGATTTGAACAGGCTCAGACAAAAAAGCAAAGATACTGACATTTAGTCAGTCTCCCTTAATTTTTAGTCTAAGCTGTAAGCCATTGTTATATAATACCTTATAGGAATTATTTTTGTGGCACATTCATTGAAGACATAAACAATAAATTAAAAAGCATTATAGGAGAAAATAAAATGACGTATATAAAATTTGAACCGTTGAGAGAATTGGATAACCTGAATAACCGGCTGCACAGATTTTTTGGTGAATTCCCGGCAAATATTGACCTTGGATTTTCATTTAGTCCGCGGGTAGATATTTCTGCTGATGACAACAGTATTTTCATTCAGGCTGAGATTCCCGGAGTAAAAAAAGAAGATGTGAAAATATCACTTCAGGATAATATTCTTACCATTAGCGGTAAAAAGAAAAAGAATGAGGATGTAAAACAGGACAGACAATATTTCAGGAATGAGATAATTTATGGAGAGTTTTCAAGGAGTTTTACACTTCCTGAAGATATAAATCCTGATAAGGTAGAAGCAGAATTTCAAAACGGCGTTTTGAGTATTACTATTGAAAAGGACGACGTTAAAGCTGCAAAAGAAAGAAATATAGAAATTAAATAACAAGAGAAAAAAATTCAGCAGAGTTTCTGCGTAATAAAAGGAAATAAATTAAAACTGGAAGGAGTTTTAGAATGGGTAAGATAATAGGAATAGATTTAGGAACAACGAATTCTTGCGTAGCAGTTATGGAAGGTAATGATCCGGTGGTGATTCCCAACTCAGAGGGCGGACGTACAACCCCTTCTGTTGTTGCATTCACAAAATCAGGTGAAAGGTTAGTCGGCCAGCCGGCTAAAAGACAGTCAATTACAAATCCGAAGAATACAGTATTTTCTATTAAAAGGTTTATGGGAAGAAAGATAGACGAAGTCACCGATGAGAAAGGTAAAGTTCCGTATGAAGTAATTGCCGGCGACAATAATACAGCGCGTGTAAAAATAGGCGACAGGGTCTATTCACCTCCTGAAATTAGCGCTATGATACTGCAGAAGATGAAGAAGACGGCTGAAGAGTACCTGGGACAGGAAGTAACTGAAGCGGTAATTACAGTTCCGGCATATTTTAATGATTCACAGCGCCAGGCAACTAAGGATGCAGGTGAAATAGCCGGTCTGCAGGTAAGAAGAATAATTAATGAGCCAACGGCAGCTGCACTTGCTTACGGACTTGATAAAAAGACTTCAGATCATACTGTAGCGGTATACGATCTTGGCGGCGGTACGTTTGATATCTCTATCCTCCAGCTTGGTGAGGGTGTATTTGAAGTAAAATCAACAAATGGTGATGGCCACCTTGGTGGAGATGACTTCGACCAGAGAATAATCGATTTTCTTGCTGATGAATTTAAAAAGCTGGAAGGCATTGATTTAAGAAAAGATCCGATGGCACTTCAGAGATTGAAAGAAGCGGCAGAAAAGGCAAAGATTGAATTGTCATCTTCATCGTCAACAGATGTAAACCTCCCGTTTATTACAGCTACCCAGGAAGGACCGAAACACCTGAATATCAATCTTTCCAGGTCAAAATTTGAACAGCTGATTGACGATCTGGTACAGAGGACTAAGACACCTTGTGAAAAAGCAATTAAAGATGCAGGAATTTCTGCCGATCAGGTTAACGAAGTTATACTTGTCGGAGGTTCTACCAGGATTCCTATGGTCCAGGACCTTGTTAAAAAATTGTTTAATCGCGAACCTCACAAAGGCGTTAATCCCGATGAAGTTGTAGCTATCGGTGCTTCAATACAGGGCGGTGTACTTTCAGGAGACGTAAAAGATGTATTGCTTCTTGATGTTACCCCTTTGTCATTAGGAATAGAAACACTTGGAGGAGTATTTACAAAACTCATTGATGCGAACACAACTATTCCTACAAAGAAAAGTGAGATCTTTTCTACGGCATCTGATAATCAGCCCTCAGTTGAAATCAACGTATTACAGGGTGAAAGACAGATGGCAGCAGACAGCAGGTCGCTTGGAAGATTCCATCTTGACGGAATTCCCCCGGCACCAAGAGGCGTGCCTCAGATTGAAGTTACGTTTGATATAGACGCAAACGGCATACTGCATGTTGCCGCCAAAGATAAAGCTTCCGGCAAGGAACAGAGTATCAGGATTACATCATCCGGCGGATTATCCAGCAACGAAATTGAAAAGATGAAGCATGACGCAAC
>DATFVA010000060.1:0-26369 GCA_035260565.1 Ignavibacteriaceae bacterium
ATCTGCATAGGCGGAGTTTGTAGGTATGAACCTGAATTCAGCGGAATAGAATTTAAAATGTTCACACGTTTCTAAGAAAATAAGGCAAAAATTAATACTATTATGTATTTATGAATGCGTGTTTTGTATCTCATCGTTGACATTTGTTTATTTTTAATATGTAATTCAGTGTTTTGACATTTTTAGTATGATTTATTCTGATCAGTTGCTGCTGACAATTTGTGAATATTTAAAATAGTCAGGACGATTAATTTTATACTTAAAGCAAAGTTTAGAACTCCTTATTACAAAAGAAATTCCGTCTACAAATAATGCTGCATCTATTGACTTTAAGGTTGTTTTTTAAGAGTTTGCAAAAGTGCTTGAACTAATTATTTACTTAGGTTATTCTTGACTTAAGAATTTTACAATTGTAAATTCATATTCCAAAATTTAGCGAGGTTAATGGTAACTTGGTTACAACTTCTGTATCGCGCAATTATTTCAATTCTGAAAAACTCTTCTTACGGGCATTGAATTCCTGTACCATGCGGAAACGATCCGAATCGCATCTCCCGCCCGGTTTTTATAATACGAATATCAAAAGATCCGATTTATTAGTAATAATCAATTTATGTTCAATTAATAGTTAGGCAGTAAGTTATTTTTTTAATTAATAGTGAGAGAGAATGAACCAACTTTTACCAATTTATTTGGGTGAGTCATTTCCCTCTGACATAATACAACAACGGCAATTAGAACAGGGATACCTCTGTTCAAAGTTTCAATATGAACTTATTCATTTATCCTAAAAGGAGGAAATATGAGGCTACCTGATAAGGTTAAATTTCTATTGGTACTATGTTCCGGATTAATATTTCTTATTCCGGGTTGTGTTGATACCAGTGTACAGTCAATCCCTGGTAATCAAGTATACAATAGTCAAATTAAATTAGTGAACTTAATTCCTGCATCAGGGGGAGGCACAATATCAGGATCAATTGCAAATCACAGTTATTCAGGCCTTCAGCCAGGTAATGAGTTCCCTAATGAGTCAACTCCATTTATTACCATAAATTCTGGTGGTTATAATTTCGCAGTACAAAATGATTCTACATCATTTTCACAGTCAATCACTGCAGAGACTGATTATAAGATGAGATTCTTCGTAACTTGGGATTCGGTACACGTTACTCACTTGCAAATTGATACTACAGTTGTACCAAATGATACATCCGTCGTTTTGGACAGTATTTTATACAATTATACAGTTGTAAAAAGTCTTCAAAGATACATCTGGCAGGAAAAAGGAACTACGGAAGGTTCAGGTGTATTCCCTCCTGATACTATTCAGATTGCTCTCTTTAACGGTTCACCCGATGTCAGTGTTGATGGGATAAGATTATATGGCGGTAGTATAGATACAACTGCGGATGTAGCAGTAGATTATAAAAATGGTAGTGGTTATTTAAAATTTGGTGCCCCGTCCGGTCAGTATAGTTTAGACATAATGTCATCCGGTGCTGTCGTTACTACCATAGGTCCTTTTAGCGCTGCTCCAAAGAACAGGTTTACTGCAGTCATCTATGATTACAGTGCTGTTGTTAAGAATAATATTTTAACAGACGATTAGAAAAAAGTTTATAAATAACGGAGGAATAAACATGTTTCGAAAATTTTATACAATCTTACTCCTGATGTTGTTTTCCTGTTCCTTTGTATTGGCACAGTCAGGCAGGGTTTCCGGCATGGTTACGGACAAAGAAACCGGTGAACCTCTGATTGGCGCTAATATAATTATTGTGGGAACCAGTTTTGGTGCAGCATCAGATGTTAACGGCGAATTTATAATCCACCAGGTACAGCCTGGGAATTATTCAATCAAAGCTTCTTATATCGGCTACCAGGATGTTACAGTAAGTAACGTCAGGGTTGTTTCCGGTTTAACAGCATCTCAGGATTTTCAGCTCTCTTCCTCAAAGATCACAACAGGAGAAGTTGTTATCATTTCTCAGCGTCCTTTGATAGAAAAAAGTTCAACTAATGCTATGAGGATAGTCGGAGCAGATGATATTGCAGCTCTGCCTGTAAGAGATGTAAATGATATAGTTGCCCTTCAGCCTGGAGTTGTTCAGCAGAATGGACAAACTTTTATCCGCGGCAGTAGAGCCGATGAAACAGGCTACATGGTTGAAGGTGCTGATGTAAAAGATATTTTAAACAGGAACGGCGGTTCGCTTGTGGCCCTTACACCGGATGCTTTACAGGAAATTCTTGTACAGGCAGGCGGTTATACAGCTGAATTCGGAAATGCGAATGCAGGTATAGTTTCATCTGATTTTAAGACCGGATCAGATCAGTATCATTTTTCGGTTAGAGCTGAAACTGATAACCTCGGCAATTATAATGGAAATAATTTTGATCTGACTTCAGACGGACATATGAAAGCTAATGGGAGCGATAAATTCCTTGGCACTTATTCCTACGGTTATTCAGATTACGTACTTACATTGAGCGGACCATTAGGAACAGATAAACTTAAGGTATTCTTATCCGGTGAAAACAGTTTTGACCGTGATATAACCCCTCAGTTTTTCTATTCAAACCCTGTGGCTTTTTCGGATGGTGCACTTCTGGATACAACCAAAGTGTATGATACAGGATTCTATAGCTCTAATACCGATGATTATCAATATTTAACATGGAATGGTGGAAATGTTCCGGGTATTATGGATAACCGTTATACCGGAAATGGTACTATTCTATTTGATAATAACCCGATTATCTTAAGACTGGCTGGTGCTTATACCTGGGAAAGAACAAGAGGCGAACAGACTGGTGTTTTCAGTACAGCTACTACAACGCTGATCGATCTGTTCAACACAACCAGGCTTCCGGTAAATGATTATTCAAACCTTTTATTGAACCTGAAAGGTACTTATCTGTTATCTCCAAGTACTTTTATTGAAGCAAATGTAAACTATTACGATGCGCGTCATAAAACCTATGATCCGGTATTCGGAGATGATTTGATGCTGTATAGTGATAGTCTTGCAGGTTCAAAATATGGATGGGTATATGATTCGTATTCTACACCCCCTCAGCCATACGATTTTTATGGATTCCCGTTCCTTCGTCCCGGAACCTCTGAAGTTGCATCGGCTCCCAGTACCGCAAACGTTGGCGGGAACTTACAGAACTATACTAAAGATCATAACAATTATATAGGCGGTTCAGCTTCTTTCACGGGTCAGGTTGAAAAACATGCATTAAAACTTGGCGGATCAATCCAAAGATGGACTGTAAGACGTTACCAGGAAACTGATGCAAGTACACTCTTATCTACAGTTCGCCAGAACCCTGAACTTGCTGCGAACGATATGGAATTCCTGATTGCAAAATATTTATACAGAGATCTGAACAATTTTGGATTTGATGTTTTTGGTAATGAAACTGATCAAGGTGAATTTGCCCCGAAACATCCGCTTTTAGCCTCAGGTTACCTTGAGGATAGAATAGAAGTAAGCGACCTTATAATAAACGCCGGTTTGAGATATGATTATATGGATATGGATAGCTGGGCATGGGCAAATCCCCTATTGCCCCAGGTTGATACATCTCAAACGCATAAGTTAAATACAATACCTGATTCTTCATTAACGTCAGGTGATGTATTTAGTTATATTTCCCCGCGTTTGGGATTTTCTTTCCCGGTAACTGATCAAACTGTTTTTCACTTACAGTATGGAAAATTTGTTCAGTCACCGAGCCTTGACGTTGCGTATCGCGGAGTCTATCAGGCTTCACAGATCCTTACAGCAACAAACCTGTTCACAAATCCGGTTGCCTATAATCCTCAGCCTGTAAGAACTACCCAATATGAAATAGGCTTTTCTCAGCAATTAACTGATTTTGCTGCCTTTGACTTAACTGCTTTTTATAAAGATATAAAAGGTCAACTGCAGTATTCAATTATTTATACGTTGCCGGGTGCTGCAAGAAGCAGCTATCAGGCATATGTTAATCAGGACTTTACAACAACTAAAGGCCTTGAACTTGCTCTGCATCTGAGGAGAATGGAAAGAATCAGAGCTGAAGTAAATTATACTTATTCTGATGCTTCAGGTACCAACTCCTTCACAGGCAGTGGTATTGGCTCTCTGCAGCAAAATAAAGAAGTACCAACTGTTTTACTGCCGTTGACTTATGATCAGACTCATCGCGGTTCAATATTCCTTGATTACAGGTTCGGTAAAGATGACGGCGGTCCCATACTCCAGCAGTTGGGTGTAAACTTCCTGTTCTCGTTTAACAGCGGTCATCCGTTTACTTATGCTCAGAATACTGGCCTTGGCCAGGCATCAGCATGGACGGGCGGATTGATTCCTGCACAGGATCCCAGAGGAAGAAGACCAATCGGACCTCCTAATTCATCAACAACCCCCTGGGTCTACAATCTTGATTTACGTGTAGATAAAACTGTTAGTATATCAAATCTTGATGTAAACTTTTATGTATATGTTTCTAATCTCCTGAATACTAAAAACGTTGTTAACGTTTATCAGAAAACAGGAAATGCTTATAGTGATGGATTCCTGAATACCTCTGCCGGTCAGGGTATAGTAGCAGGTGAGAGATATACACAGAGATTTGCAGATCTTTATCAGGCTATAAATTATGACAATAATGAAGCTGCATTACAGGTATATGGATACACATTATTTGGTCAGCCAAGACAATTACGTGTTGGTGTATTGATTAATTATTAATAAGGAGAATCTAATGTTGCCTCATGAAAAATATAAACTTGTGGAGGTTATTTAATATGAAAAAAATTAATCAGTTAAACTTTTTAATTATCCTGTTATTGTCCTTATCCTTAGCATGTAATGTATTTGCAAGCAATAAGGACGGTAAGGGTAAGGATAAAAAACCACCCCTGAATAAGACTCTTGTTGATCCTGCCCAGAGTCCCATGGATATAAATAATATTACATGCTGGGTTGGTTCAGATGGTTATCATGACTGGGTCGTTGGCGGTTCCTGGAATGGAGCTTTTCCTAACGGAGCTAACGCAGGTGCAATTTTCGCTGAAGGAATTGTCTGGGGAGGAAAAGTTAATGATGGCCTTTCCCCGGCACTCCGTGTTAATGGAAATACTTACGGAACAGGCTGTTCGGCCATAACCAGATTGTATCGTGTCAGGCCGGATTATAAATCCGGAAATCTGACTCAGGATGCAGCAGACTTCTTAAGCGTGGATCCCGGGGCAGTATCATCTGGAGATGTTCAATCTTTACGGGATCAATATCAGAAAGATTGGAATGAATGGCCTGCTTATGCTGGATCGCCTGATGGTGATCAAGGTGCGCCTTTTGATGATAAGAATGGCGATGGTGTTTATGATCCTAATGTTGACGTTCCCGGTATCCCTGGCGCTTCACAAACATTATTCGTTAAGTATAATGACAATGCGACTCCTCTTTATGGCGCTCCGGCAATTGGACTTGAAGTATCCGAAACGTACTGGGGATATTCTTATACCGGTGCTTTGGGTAATGTAATTTATAAGAAAGTTGATATTATTTATAAAGGTACCTCTACTTCACCGCCAAATTCAAAAATTACTGATATGTTTATTGTTCAGTGGGCTGATCCTGATGTTGGTAACTCTACTGACGACTTCGCCGGTTGTGATACAGCACTCAACCTGGGATATGCCTATAGCTCTACTGATCCTGATGCAGTTTATGAGGGGATTGGTTTAGCTCCTCCTGCAGTGGGTTATGATTTCTTGCAGGGAGTTTCAGCTTATACTGGAAATCCTAATGATAGTGCACTATACAACTTGAAATACAGACACGGCTACGCATATGTAAATGCTACACCAATGAGTTCTTATGCATATTTTGCAGCCGGCGGTACCTGGTCTGATCCTGATTTTTCATATACAGGAACACAGGAATTCTACAATTTGATGAGAGGTTTCAAACCCGATCCGCCATATCCTTCTTCGGCACCATTCCCCGGTGAGGTTGCGGATGTTATCCATTTTACTACACCTTTTGGATCGTATGATGGAACATATCTGCTTACCGGAGATCCCGTTGCCGGAACAGGCAAGCTGGATGGCAGCGTTGATGGTCCCGGTGATAGAAGAATTATGGTTACAAACGGACCGATCACTATGAATTTGAATGATACTGTTGAAGTTGTACTGGCACTGGTCGGTGGAATAGGAAGCGATCATTTGGGCAGCATTACTGAAATGAAAAACAATGATGCTATCGCACAGAAAGTTTATGATAAATTATTCAAACTGGCCACGGTTCCGGTTCCTGTGGTTACTGCCGCCCCCTTAAACAATAAGATCATATTAAATTGGGGCGAGCCAAATGCTGCGGCTCAGGTTGAAAATTTCTCTGATCAGGGTTATTCATTTGAAGGCTATGATGTTTATCAGCTTCCAACTGCCTCATCAAGTTTATCAGATGGTGTCTTACTCGCAACCTATGATAAAGTTGATGGAATTACCACAATAGTTGATACCGTGGGTTCCATCATTACTATGGGAGACACTATACCTACTCCCAAAATAGTGGAAACGGGAACTGACAATGGATTAAAGAGATATTATACAGTGACGAATGATGTAATCGAAAATCAACCGCTGAGGAATGGTCAGGAGTATTATTTTTCAGTAGTGGCATATGCTTATAATCCTGCCCCTGATGTACTCCCATTTCATGCTCTTCAGTCATCAGCTGTGGTTATTACCTCTATCCCGCAATCTAATAAGCCGGGAGTAACATATCCTTATACAGGTGGAGATACGCTCGCTGTGGATCATACCAGTGCTGCTCGTTTAAGTGACGGACAGGTACTGCCTATAGTGCTTGATCCTAATGCGTTTACCGGTGATAATTATGAAGTAACCTTTACACAGGTTGCCGCTGATGTAACCTGGACGTTAACTGATGTAAGTACAAATCAGGTTATTGCCCAGGATCAGTCAAATCAGTCCGGTGATGATGATTATCCTATAACCGGTGGAGTCATCGTAAAAGTGACTAGTCCTCCGGTTGCCGTTAATGGTTATACATTCACTCCTGCCGCAGATAGATGGTTGACAGGTTATTCTGGTCTTGGCGGAGAAGCTTTCTTTGGTGGTCTTACCATCGGGGCAAACTTTTTTGGAAGTAATATCACTCCGGATCAGTATGTGACTGTTGAGATTAGATTTACAACGAATGCAGATGGCCAGAAAGCTTACCGGTATCTAAGAGGCGGAACACCAAATTACGGTTATGTGGATTATACTCCGCAGCACTTTACAGTCTGGGATGTCGATTCTGATCCTCCCAGACAATTAGCTGCTGCTTATGTTGAACAGAGTGGTGGTCCCGGTGATAATTCTTTATGGGAACCAACTTCGAGTGAAGGTGATAGGGAATATTTATTTATATTCAATACGGATTATACAGAAACACCTGATCCCTTTTATACTGATCATAATTTGTTAGGTGATGCCGCTGATTTTCCTACCTTATACGGAATGTGGCCTCTGATCAGAGGAGGACATACGTTTGAACCTCAGGACGGACAGGTATTTACAATAATACCGAACTATTCAAATACAGGAAATGATAAGTTCACATTTTCAATTCCCAAAAAACAAGTTAGCAATGCGACTGCTAAAGAAGATGTTAAGAATATAAATGTTTTCCCGAATCCATATTATGGATATCAGAACAGGGAAACATCAAGAGAAAATCATTATGTAACGTTCAGTCATCTGCCTCAAAATGCCATCATCAGAATATTTGATCTGAGCGGTGTTTTGGTCAGGACAATCAACCATAACTCTGCAGATCTGAACAATGGTCAGTTCGAGAGATGGAACTTGCAGAATGATTCTAATTATCCTGTGGCAAGCGGTGTATATGTTGTATATATTGATATGCCGGGCGTCGGCACTACCAAAATATTAAAACTTGCGGTTATACAGGAACAGCAAATATTGAAAGTATATTGATTTATTCAAAGGTGTCCCTTTCAAAAGGGACGCCTTCTAAATTTTAATTTTAATTGGAGGAATTATGTATCATTTGAAAAGACTATTATTAATCCTTCTGATATTTGGCTTTTCATCTGCAGAAATGTTTGGTAGTGGTCAGAATCGTGCCGGGACCGCAGGTGCACCGGAATTAAGAATTCCTGTAGGTGCAAGGTATCTTGGTCTTAGTGGTTCTGCGATTGCAACCGTTTCGGGATTGGAGGCGATCTACTGGAATCCTGCCGGAGTTGATCTGAGCTCGACCGATGCAAATGCAATGTTCTCGTATAGGCAGTATATAGCTGATATGAGTATGGATTTTGCGGCGGTTAGCGGCAGGTTAGGTGATCTGGGTACTCTCGCACTGTCTTTCAGATCCCTTAATATTGGTGATATTCCGGTAACTACATTGGAGCAGCCTGATGGAACAGGTCAGATATTCAGCCCGAGTTACTTCGTTTTGGGATTTACTTATTCTAAAGCGCTGACTGATAGAATATCCATCGGTGCGAATTTCAATCTGATAAATGAAAGTATCGACAGAGCAAATTCTACAGGATTCAGCTTTGACTTTGGTGTTGAATACAACAATTTGTTTGATGTACAGGGATTCGCCGTTGGAGTTGTTGTTAAAAATCTCGGTCCTACGATGTCATTCTCTGGAAATGGTTTGTATAAACAAGCCAATGATCCTAGCGCTAACAGAGGTCCAACGTTCTTCCAGTTTGCCGCGGCTTCTGCCGAATTACCCTCGGAAATTGGATTGGGATTATCATACATTAGACACTTTGACGATCAGAACTCCGTTATGGTCTCCGGTACTTTTCAGAATAATAACTATACATACGATGATTACAAGTTCGGTCTGGAATACAATTTCAAAGACCTCCTTTATGTAAGAGGCGGTTACCTTGCGTCATTCCAGTCAACAGATGCATCTCCGAATATCTGGCAGAATTATACTCTTGGAGTAGGAGTAAATACTAAAGAATTCAGCAGTATTGATCTGTCTGTAGATTATGCATATGTACCGGCAAAGTACTTTGATGCGAATAACGTATTCTCATTGAGATTCGGTTTCTAAATAATATTTTATCCCTTAACTTTAAAAACGGTTTTCCTTATGTTGGAAAACCGTTTTTTTTATGAGTATGATAAAATGAAACCTAAACCGGAAACTGCCGGAATAAAGTATAATGATCGTCTCTGAAAAGATCTTATGATAAAACTTTCTAAAAAAAGTATCTTCAGAATAATCCTCGTTTTAATCCCGTTTATTATTTTTTTGATTTTAGAACTTGCATTAAGGACATTCGGTTATGCGGATGATCTGAGGTTTGTTTCTTCTATCGAAAGAAATGGTAAAGAATATTATACCATTAATCAGTTGGTCGGTAAAAGATATTTTAACAAAGATAGAATGTATTACAGAAAAGGGTCTCACGATTATTTTGAAGTAAACAAATCCCCGCAGACTATCAGGATTTTCTGCCTTGGTGCATCAACGATGGCGGGTTTTCCGTATGAGTATAATGCTCTCCCATCTGAGTTTTTAAGAGATAGGTTAACGGCTGCTTTTCCCGGTAAAAATATCGAAGTCATTAATACTGCTATTGCCGCGACAAATAGTTTTACTGTAGATGAATTTGCAAGCGAACTTATTAAGTATAAACCCGACCTCTTTATTGTTTATATGGGACAGAATGAGTTCTATGGCGTTTACGGCGTAGGTTCAACTATCTCTGTTGGAAAGAACCGCTCCTTAATAAAGACTTATCTCTGGCTAGGACATTTCAAAACTTTTATTCTCTTAAAAGATATAATCAATTCTTTGAGCGGGATGTTTGGTTCTAATGATACTCAGGAAAATAAAGTTTTGATGGAGGAAATGGCTAAAACCTCAATAAAATTTAACAGCGAGGATTATATTACAGCTGTAAACACCTTCCGGGAAAATTATGAAGATGTAATTGATATTGCCCGTGAAAATAATATTCCCATACTGATTTCCAGCCTGGTAAGAAATGAGAAAAGCCTGCACCCCTTTGTTTCGTTTCATTCTGAATCGATCAGTGATTCTTCGAAAAATCTAAACAATAAATTCTATTCGCTTGGATTGGAAAGTAAAAATAATCATGATTACCAGGCTGCAGTAGAATATTTAGTTAAATCCCTGGCGATTGATTCGACCCCGGCAGATGTCCATTTTACTCTTGGTAAATGTTACGAAAATTTGGGCCGATACGATGAGGCCGAAAAGCAGTATTCGCTTGCTGCTGATTACGATGGCCTCCGATTCAGAGCCCCATCGGAATTTAATAAAATAGTTTTCTCATTGAGCAGACAATACCATGTCCCGATGGCCGATGTAAAAAGCGGGTTTCAGGAGAATTCAGATAATGGAATAGTCGGATCAGAACTGCTGGTGGATCATGTTCATCCGAATATTAAAGGATATTTCCTGCTCGCTAAAACGTGGTTTGCAGCAATGAAACAGAATAATCTTCTCGGCTTGTCTCCCGCTGTCAGTGAGAGCGACAGTTTGATCTGGAAGGAAACCGCTGTTACACAACTGGATAGTTTGATAGGTGCGTTAAAAATAATGGAACTTAAAAGCAGACCTCCTTTCTCTGTCTCAGATTCAAATTTTAGTTTTATTCCGAAAAATGATGTAGAACAATTTGCCTATAAGTATACGGTTGAACATGAACTTTCCTGGGCATCAACACACTTAAACACAGCTAAATATTACCTTTCTGTGGGTGACTTCGAAAAATCTCTGAATGAACTGCGTGCAATACTGGTTTCAGATGAAGATAACCCGATGGTTCTGAAGCTGGCCGGAGATATGTCTATGCAGTTGAACCAATATAAGGAGGCCGAACGTTATTATCTGAATGCAAATAAAATGAATGCTAACCAATTTATCGAGTATAAATTAGGTAAGGTAGAACTTATGCTGGGCAATCCCGGACTGGCAATAAGTTTTTTTAACAGTGCAATTGAAAGGAATCAACAGGGCAGTGATAAGTTTAACCCGCTGGAAATTAGAGATATATATAATACCCTTGCCGAAGCATATAGGAAAAATAATGAGCCAGAAAAAGCTGACGATCTTATGAAACAACTTAAGTAAAAAAATCAATTTTAATGCCTCTCTTATATCCTTTAATTACTCCAGCAACGGGCTTGCTAAGGTAAATATTTGCACAGAGCCTTCCCGCTACAAATGCTGCTGTAGCTGCAATTACACCGATCAAATTAAAATACCTTACACCAATAAGCAGTATCAGCATAATGCCTGTAAACTCCAAAACGGTAGCAAATGTTATTGATTTAGTTTTCTTTGCATCAACAAGTAAAGCCCGCTGAAAACTTATAAGTATTGTAAGCATAGGGAAAATGCCCATAATTATTAGCGGGGTGAGGGCAAATTGAGTGAGTTCTTCAGACAAACCGGATACTTTATTGAACCAGATATCTGCGAGAGGGGAGAAAGCAATTATAAATAAAATCCCAACCAGTATTAATGAAAGTATAACAGCAAATTTTTTCAGAATCCTGTAATTGTTCCCTCCTTCTCCTATAAGCGCAATGACAACTTCCTGATAGGATAAACCGAGGCTTCGGAAAATAAATACAAATGAAGTTAATACCGGCAGTATAGCAAGTGATTCCAGCGCCATCCTGCTTTGACCCATAAAAAAAGTAACCAGGGGCTGGACCCCCAGAGTAATCATGGATGTCAGTGCCAGCGGATAGTAGAAGTTTATAATTTCCTTATAGTTTAAACTATCGGTTCCGGATAATACATCCTCTTTTAATCTTTTTAATACAGAAGCAGCCATAAATCTGCTTGCTATGGCCTCCATAGTTACCCCGGCCGAAAGAGCTGCGGCTCCTACAACAATTCCATCGACTTTTGCGAAAAGGTACAGTGTCGACGCTGTAACTGCCATGGAAGTTAGTCTAACAATAGTTCCGTATGCTACTCTTCTTGTTAAATTATTGCGGATTAAAATCCCCTGGTAAAACCGCCTGTATCCAATCGCTCCTGGCCATGGTATTAAAATAACCAGGGCTGTGTGGGTTAAGTTCGCCACTTCAGCGGGCAGTCTGATCAAATCCAGAGTTAAAAAATAGAATACCTGCGGCAGGATGAGTACTATCATCCCTAATGTTACCAGGGAATTTAATGTGTAAGTAAATAGTCTGAGTTTTGTGAATGAATAAAAATTTCTTACCAGTGATGTGGATGCACTCATCATCATAATTACAGGTGCTTCAATTATCAGGGCGAAAGAATAGGCAACACCGTAAGCTGCAAGATTGTACTCAGGATCATCCAAACGGGCAATTAGGGCTGACAGAAAAGGTCCCTCCAATGACATCATCAGCCATGTAGCTGCCAGCGGAAGCCAGAATACAAATATTTTGTGTAAGGTAAGTGAATCCTTATTGTCAGGCATTTAATGTGAATTCCGGAGCTAATTTAATTCAGACTTTTTAATAGCTTTGTAGTTACAAAAATAGAAAGATTAAGATGCCCGAAAAAATACATATCCGGTTTATAATCATTCTCATATCTCTTTTCCTGGCCGGCCATTCTGTTATCCGCTCACAGGCAAAGAAAGAATATTCCGATATACCGGAAGCAGTTTCATCAACTCATATCCTGATGGGGAGCTCCGGTCCCCGCAATGTACAATGGGTAGAAAACGGAACAAGTTATTCTTATACAACACGGAACACAGAAACCGGGCATACTGAAATAAGACAATATTTTCCTGGATCACGCGAAGATAAATTACTTTTGGATACCGGGGAGATGGCTTTTCCATCAACCGGTGAACCTTTTAATTACAACTCATATAAATGGTCAGATGACTATAGGCATTTGGTATTTGAGACAAAATTCAGACCGATATACCGGTACTCCGGACTCTCAGATTATTATCTCTATTCAACAGAAGATAAAACCTTGAAGCTTCTGGTCAAAGATGCCAGGACAGCAGAACTCTCGCCTGATGGATCCCTTGTCGGCCTGGAGCGTGCAGGTAATCTGTATGTCTATAATATTAAAGAAGGAATTGAAAAGCAGATTACGGATGATGCTTCTGATACGGTTTATAATGGTCATTTCGATTGGGTTTATGAAGAAGAATTTGATATTGCTAAAGGCTGGGAATGGTCGCCTGACAGCAAATATGTTGCATATTGGCAGGTTGATGAAAGTAATGAGCCGGTATTTCAGATGACGGATTATGAAACCCGGCATCCTGATTATGTGAAGTTCAGAGTTCCGCTTGTTGGTGATCCGAACGCAAAGGTTAAAATAGGAGTTGTTAATCTTGCTGCCGGAAGTAAAATATGGCTGAATGTTGATGACGAATATATTCCGAGGATCTATTGGACGAGCGTCCCTAACCAGCTTGCTGTAATGACACTGAACAGAAAACAAAATAACATGAAACTTTATTTCTTCAATGTCCTCGATGGAAGTAAAAGATTAATATTTGAAGAGAAGTCAGAAAACTGGATTGATATAAATAGTTTCTTTGAGGGGGGTATTGATTTGATATATTTTCCGGATACTATTAAGGAATTCTTCTGGATCTCCGATCGTGATGGATATCCGCATATTTATAGGTATGATTACGATGGTAAATTGATAGCACAGGTGACTCAAGGAGAGTGGGCTGTTACAGGTATTGAAGGCATTAATCCCGGTAAAAGGCTGATCTATTATATTTCAACCGGGAAATCTCCTCTTGAAAGGCAGCTTTATTCTATAGGATTTGATGGAAGTGCAAAGCAGAGAATTTCAAAAGAACCTGGTAAGCATTCATTTAATCTTTCTCCGGATACAAAATATTATATCGATATCTACTCAAGTGTGAATATGCCTAAACAGGTTGAGTTGCGTGATACTGATGGTAAGTTAATTACCAGGCTTGAAAACAATGATGGAATAACACAGTTTATTGAACTGCATAAATATTCGCCGGCTAAGCTTTTTAATTTTACTACCGCTGATGATACAAGACTCGACGGTGAAATGGTTCTTCCTTTTGATTTTGATTCTACAAAAAAATACCCGGTGATATTTGATGTGTATGGGGGTCCCGGTTCTCAGGGTGTATTCAATTCATTTGAGGTCGACGGCTGGCGTCAATGGCTGGCGCAGAATGGTTATGTGATAGTTGATATTAATAATAGGGGAAATGGTAATTATGGAAGTAAGTTTATGAAAATTGTCTATAAACAACTTGGTAGATGGGAAAGCAATGATTATACTGAAACAATGAATTATCTTTCTTCACTCCCCTATATTGATACAAGCCGTACTGCCATTATGGGAACTAGTTATGGGGGATATATTACTATCTACACTATGCTTATGCACGCCGGGATATTTAAAGCAGGTATCGCAAATTCAGCGGTAACTGACTGGACGCTCTATGATGATATTTATACTGAACGGTATATGGGGCTGATAGATGAGAATAAAGAAGCCTATGATAAAAGCTCTGATGTTTGTAATGCAGGTAAACTTGATGGGCATCTGTTGATTGTACACTCTACATTGGATGATAACGTCCACGTTCAGAATACAATGCAGATGCTTACAGCTTTAACTAATGCCGGAAAAGATGCTGATCTGAGGATCTATCCTGCGGGCGGACATGGAGCTTTTTATAGTATGACAAATTATATGCTCATGCTGAAAGTATATTTTGATTACCTTGAGAAGCACCTTAAGTAAAATAAAACAAAGGTAACGAATCATCCACGGAGATTTTCGATACACTTCTGAATATCGATTCCATCAGATAATATCTTTTGAAATATATCCCCTCTCTGCCCAAGCCGTCTGAAGATGTTTTTAATATTAAAATCTGAAGGCTTTAGTCCCGTTTTAACTTCGCTCCACTCAAGGGGAGTTGCAACCGGAGCTCCGGGTCTCGGCCTTATACTGTATGGCGCAGCCAGCGTCTGCCCTCTTCTGTTTTGAAGATAATCAAGGTACACTTTATGTTTTCGTTTTGAGGGACTCCTTTCAAGACTTGTTATCCCCGGAATTTTATTATAGGTAAGCTTAGCTATAATATGCGCGAATTCTTTAACTGCATCATAATCATATTTTGCTCCCAGGGGGACATATATATGCAGACCCGTAGCGCCTGAAGTTTTGCAGTAGCTTCGGGCTCCCGCCTCATCCAGAACCTCCTTGACACACCGGGCTGTTTCAATAACCTTATCAAATTCAATTTCTTCAGGATCAAGATCTATTACGAAGTAATCCGGTTTCTCAAGATTATCAATCCTCGAAAACCAGGGATTAATTTCAATGCAGCCGAGATTGGCCATATATATCAGGGTCTCCTCGTCATTGCAGACCAGGTATTTAATATTTTTATCATTGGATTCAGAAAAAATATTCTGTGTCTTAAGCCATTTTGCGTTGAGCTGAGCTATATCCTTCTGGAAAAAACTTTTACCATTAATTCCATTGGGATGTCTTAATAATGATTCCGGCCGGTCTTTAAGGTAGGGAAGTATGTAGCCGCTTACTTTTTCGTAATACTCAATAAGATCGCCTTTAGTATAGCCTTCCTCAGGCCAGTAAACTTTATCAAGGTTTGTCAATTTCAGCTCTCTTGAATTAATAGTTTCCTTTGAGGCCGATCTATCTGTTTCAGGTTGGATTTTTTTATCGGGCAGCTCACGGTTAACATTTTCCGGCTTTTTATCCTCACGAAGCCCCATAAAAACAGGGTGTCTCATTATTCCCTCCCCGGTCCATTCGGAGAATTCAACTTCACATAAAAGATCCGGTTTTACCCAGACTGCCGGCATATTTGTTTTGGGCTTTTTAATGAAAGGAGAATTTTTTTGCTTAAGAGGCTCCATCCTGCTATAAATCTGCTTCAAATCCCCTTCTGTAAAACCGCCGCCTGTATGCCCAATATATTCAAGTTCATTGTTATCATTATAAATTCCAAGTACAAGCGCCCCGAAATAATTCCTGCTTCCTTTAGGTTTAGTGTAACCTCCTATTACGGCTTCCTGGCGTTTTTTTATCTTTAATTTGAGCCATTCTTTAGACCTTTTATTCCGATAATATTTACTGTGGATGTTTTTTGCTATGATACCCTCAAGCTGTTTCTCTTTAGCAATGTTATAGAAAGCTTTACCATCCTGTAGTATATGATCGTTATATCTGACTGCAGGTATATCAGGCAGAATATTTTTTAATATTTCTTTTCGTGCTTTTAGAGGAAGTCCGGTCAGGTCCTTACCGTCAAAATATATGAGATCAAATACATAGTATATAAGCCTGCCCTTTCCGGTTCTGCCGAAATTCTGAAGACTATGAAAATCGGATCTTCCATCATTATCCAACACTACTATTTCACCGTCTATAATCATATCCTTATCTATTGAGCTCAGCGCTGATGCAATGGACTTATATTTCTGATTGAAAGAATTATTGTTTCTTGAATATAAATCAACCTCGCCGTCTTTTATTTCAGCTACCGCCCGGTACCCATCCCATTTTATTTCGAAAATCCAGTTCCCATCATCAAATGGTTCATCAATGAGGGTTGCAAGCATTGGACTTATTTTATGCGGATAATTTTTAGAAGGAGCTTTGTTAAGATATTTTTTAACTGAAGAGGTTAACTCAGGGACTTTTTTTTTACACTTCCGTTCTTCAGATCTTCAATACTGTTTCCCGATACTACTGAATTTTCCAGGTCAAGTACGTTTTCTTTCGAAGCAAAGCTGTCGCGGTGTTTGATTAATAACCATGCATTTTCTCCCCGTCCCTTCATTTTTACAAGTACAAACTCCCCCTTTAATTTTGTGCCGTTAAGGACAAACTTAATTTCCCCTTTTGTAAGTCCCTCCCGCATCAATTTCTCTGATTCTTTTTTATCTTCTGTAGAGATTGCGTGGTAGGTTCCATTATCCCATATGATTACCTCCCCGCCTCCGTACTCTCCTTTGGGTATAATTCCTTCAAAATCCTTGTAATCAAACGGATGGTCCTCAACCATCATTGCCAGCCTCTTGTCTGCTGGATTAAGAGATGGACCTTTTGGAACTGCCCAGCTTTTTAAGACGCCATCTGCTTCAAGTCTGAAATCATAATGGAGATTTGTAGCATTATGTTTTTGTACGACAAAAATCAGTGCACCCTTGCCTGATTTTTTACTTGCTGCAGGCTCCGGTGTTTTTTTGAAATCCCGTTTCTCTTTATACTTATTTAAAACCATACGTTATCAATGATAGCTTAGAAGAAAAATAGTACCAGCGCCGATTAGTAAAATATATATGATGCCTAAGTAAGAAGATGGCCTTTTGGGAGATAACACATCTTTAAATAAAAAAACCGCACCGATAAATAGTGCTGCCCATGTTAATATTGCGGTCACAGTAAGAAAACCTCCCTTATAAAGATCTCCTGGAATATTGACCACCATAAACCCTGCAAGAAAAGCGAATATATGTATAATAACGGAATATATTGGAGTATCTTTTCCTGTGAAAAGATTAAACAATATATGAAGACCAAAAATGAAACTAATGGCGAACATAATCACTGGGGCGGTCATATGCCTCCTTCATCGAATGAATAAATTATTGTGGATGGCTTCCAATATCATATTAATCCGACTTTAAGTCAAATCAACATATCACGAACTTCTTAGATGATAAAAGCTTTCTCTTACTTCATTATTTCTTTGGGCTTTAATTATGGCCATCGCGATGAATATATTACTCGATTTTTCAAAGAAATCCACTGTTCGGAATTTTAATACGTCGAATGATTCATCTTTTTCAATCTCCATAGCTGAACTCACAAGATCGTCGGAAGCGTCCGCTAAATCCGGAAATTCATAGATTTGGATCTGAGTAATGATTTTCGAAGCGGTGAGTAATGAAACCCTGAGATTCCCGGCGGATAGAGAATCGTCATTAAGTATTTTCATATTAATATTAAGAAGTTTTTCCCTTTGATCTTTCATATTCGAATCATTACTGTAATGATTTTGTATCATTGCATTAAGTACACCTGAAAGATAGATTAATCCTTTATTAATATATTTTTTATCGATATCAGTTTCGGATGGTTTGTTCTTTTTAACAAATTCAATGAATATCGATAATTTTGCAGCAATTTCATCTTCGGGACTATTCTCTGTAATAACCAGCGCTGAATATTCGCTATCATTATCATACGTACTATTTATCTGCATACCCAGCCATACTATAGCTATCAATAATGCAATTTCCCACCCGATATATTTCATTTTTTTTGTCTTTTGGTCTAACATAATTTTTTCTCCTGGTCTTTTCATATCTAAGCAGCACTTTTCTTTTTCTTATCCAGACTTTTCTTAAGCAGCGTCATCATATCTATTACGTTGGAAGGTTGAGGAGATTTCCCTTTGGCCTTCGGAGTTTTTCCTTTCGCTTTGCTTTCTATTATCTTTTTAAGGTCTTCTATGTAAGTATCTTTATAGTCTTTGGGCTTAAATTTAGCTGTCGACTGATCTATAAGTGATAATGCCATCTTAAGTTCTTTATCGTTAACAACTTTTGAACCCGGAAGGTTTAACTCCTCAGAATCTCTTATTTCATCGTGATACCTCAGCTGGTTTAACAGTAAAAGGTCACCGTAAGGTTTTAAAACCGCAATGTGTTCACGGTTTCTCATTACAAAATTAGCTATCCCGACTTTCTTTGATTTCTTAAGAGCTTCTCGCAGAAGAGCATAAGGTTTGTCCCCGCCTTTATCCGGTTCCAAATAATATGGTTTTTCATAAAAGATGGTATCTACTTCATTCTCCTTTACAAATTCCTGGATATCAATTGAATTTGTTTTTTCCACGTTTGCTTTTTCAAAATCCTCCTTCTCCAGAACTACGTAATCCCCTTTCTTGTATTTATACCCTTTCACTATATTTTCATATGGAATTTCTTTTCCGTCCGAGCGGCAGACACGCGCGTATTTAACCGGGCATAAATCATCTTTTCTCAGCATATCAAGATCGAGGGTATGAGATTCAGATCCGCTGAAAAGTCTCACCGGGATATTTACTAAACCAAAACTTATTGTTCCCGACCATATTGCGCGCATAAAACGGTCCTTAATATTTATTACGATTATATATAGATATTAAAGCAGATTTAAAATATTAGACCTGTCACAAGGTGAGCACAAACAAAAAATCACGCTGACTTGAATAAAATGATGAGGAAAAATTCCTTTTAAGGAATTCCATATATTGATATCGGAAATTTAGCTTCCCTGTAATAAGCCCCTGCTTTAGATTGTTCCCGTTATTTTAAAAGTATCATTTTTCTGCTTAGACTTTCATTATTGCTTTGAAGCACGTATATATAAACACCGCTGCTTAGATTTGTTGCATTATAATTTATTTTATAAATGCCCGGTCCTTTATTCTCATTAAATACTTCATCAACGAGTTTTCCCAGTGCATCATAAATCCTTAGTGATGTCTTACCGGATTTCTTAATTGAAAAGGAAATTAACGTAGCAGGATTAAAGGGATTGGGATAATTCTGACTCAACTGAAATTTCTGAGGCAGATGCATATCAAGCGATACGATATTGCTGTACGTGAATTTTCCGTCGTAATCTACTTGTTTCAGCCTGTAGTATAGAACAGCGTCCGGATCAGAAGAGATAATATCAGTGTACGTATAAGAATGATTTTCGGTTGAAGTTCCAGCTCCTTTTACATAGCCTATTGTATAGAAATTATTTTGATTATCTGATTTTTCAATCTCAAATCTGTCATTATTTGTTTCTGTTGAAGTTGTCCAGTTTAAGATCACTCCGTTTTCTCCTGCAGATGCATTAAATGAAGCGAGCTCAACAGGAACTACCCCGGAAATGAGAGGTCTCTCAAACACACCTGATCCGTGCGTAACGCACCTTAATTTTCTGTTTGAAAGAGAAATATTTAGATCCATGACTATTACGGCATCTGTAAGTCCGTCATTAAATGATTGCCAGGAATCGCCGCCGTCTATTGAGACGAATACTCCAATATCATTACCAATATATATTCTGTCTGTGTAATCAGGATCGATGACTACTGCACTTGTGGGTACATCCGGGAGCCCGGCGCCTTTATCGATCCAGGAACTTCCTGCATTTGTTGTCTTAAATAAATGTGATGTGCCGAAACCGGAAAAAACGATGTAAGCCGTGTTTGGGTCATCGGGATTAACGGCAGCATCCATTGGATATCTATTGGGGAGGTTATGAGTGATGTTAATCCAGCTGGTTCCACCATTTGTGGTAAGATAAATATTTGCAGGATGATTTACTGGCGCAGTGGCCGCATATACTAAATTCTGGTCATTAGCTGCAACAGCTAAAGTAAGGAGAGGATCTCCATTAAAAGTACCGCTTCCTGTGCTGTTCCACGAGCTTCCCTTATTGGTAGACTTATACACAAGGTCTGTTCCGGCATATAAGATCTGCGGATTGATAGGGGATATCACAAATGGAGCAACGAAACCTGCATTTGTGCCCGGCGGAGCAATATAGTTCCAGTTATTTCCCTGGTCTGTGGATTTTTGAAGACTCATATATTGATATGTACCATACATAATATTATCATTTGAAGGATCGATTCCTGCTGAAGTACCATCTCCGCCGATCTCTCTTCTCCAGTAATCGGTTCCCCAATAGATGGCAGTTGCATTGTCCTGAAGTCCGCCGATAGCAATAAGTGAATCCTGATAGGAACTTGCAAAATAATTGTAGAATTGTGTAGTCTGGTATCCTCCGTTGCAGCCTGAAAAAGTTTCACCTCCGTCTGTCGTTCTGAAAACTCCGCCGTCATTTCCGAAATAAATTATATCGGGGTTTGTGGGATGGTAAATAATACAATGATGATCTGCGTGAGAATAATCCGGCGGACCCTCTGGGTCCCCTGGAGGAATGGCCTGGCCCAGGTACCAGTTATACCAGTATGATTTCTGGGTGAAGTTTGCCCCGCCATTGGTAGACTTATATAAATCAATTCCTCCGGCAATCATTTTATCGGGATTATTTTGATTTACACCTATAAAATGTGAATACCATCCCTGGTAAGTTGCATAATCCAGAGTTGATATCGTTGTCCATGTGTCTCCGTGGTTGGTTGTTTTTAAGAGTCTTGTTCCTGCACCTGTTGCTGAACCCATCCCGACACTTGCCCATAATATGGCAGGGTTTAACTTATAAATTTCTAATAAAATTTTACCATTAAAACCTGTGGTGACGCCATTTGTTAATTGAATCCAGTTCGAACCGTTATCACTTGTTCTGTAAATTCCTTCTCCGGTACTCCCGCTGTTTCCGCAGGCAATCCATACCATATTAGTGTCTGTGGGATTAATTATAAGATCTGTCACCATAATAGTAGTATTCATTAGCTGCCAGGAAGCTCCCGCATCGGATGATTTATATGTTCCCTCCGTGGTCCCCGCCCATAAGGTATTTGGATTAAGTGGGTTTATTCTTATTACTTCTACACCTCTTCTCTGATCGCGGCTCCAGTCAAGACTTTTTTCCCAGGTTTGTCCATAATCTGTCGATTTTAAAATGCCTATTCCGTAAGAACCCCGTGTTTCTCTGACGGTTACTCCGCCAAAAGAATTCTGGTAGTTATATACCTCCCCGGAACCAATGTATATAGTGTTCGAATCATTTTGAGAAATAGCTATTGCGCTCACTCCAAGTACAGGGTAGCCTGTTGGAATAATTTCCCAGGCCTCTGCTCCTATGCCGCCTGTATAGCTTCTCCAAATTCCGCCGCTTGCAGATCCGGCAAATATGGTATTATAATTCTGAGGGTTAAATGCCAGGGCAAGTGTTCTGCCTCCGATGTTATGCGGTCCCAAACTTTCCCAGGATTCAGTATTCACAAAATTCGATTTTTTTAGACTATTCGACACTTTTTCGTATTCAGTGAAATATTTATCAGAGGGGATATTTTTTGCCGGGAATGCTCGCTGCTGACTCCAGAATTGCAGCGCCTGCCAGGCTCCTGAAGTATGTACGACAGGTTTGAAGTTAAAAATTGTGAATGAAGCAAGCAGGCTGATAATTGCTACAGGAACAAGCAGTAAATTTTTATATTTCATTTTTAACCCTTAAAGAATTATAACAAACATATATATAAAGTTAACATTCCTTCCTTCCATTATAAAGACATAGAAGTATTGAAAAATGGACCATTTATGCAGGGACGTCTTCATTAATATTTATTAATTCTTTTTTAAGATCAAATTCATCTAATAGAAATAGATTTACGTGGTAAATAATTTGTTACGGAAATACAATTTTTGAAAGGTAAACAAAATGAAAATTCGTATGTTTTTATCTCTTTCTGTCGCTTTGCTTTTTTTGAGTGCCGGGGTATTGACGTATGCTCAGAACAAACCTGATACGGTAAAGAATCCGAAAACTACCCAGGTAAAGCAGGTTACCCATACTACAAAACAAGGGAAAACTACCAGCCTGAGTACTAAGACGAACAAGGAAAAGCCGACTCAAATGAAAATGAAAAAGAGTACGACTGGAGTCAAAGTTCATAAAACTACAAAAAATGAATCTTCCAAACTGGTAAATACAAAAGAGACCGGTCATCATAAAAAAATGGAGAAGAAAATTCAAAGTAAGGAAAGTAAAACTCCTCTAAAAAAATAAACTTACAGAATTCTTCTGTAAATTAAAGGAGAGTATAAAAACTCTCCTTTTTTTTATATTTTACATATATGAAAATCCTGATTATAGAGGACGAAAAGAAAGTTGCATCCTTCATTAAAAAAGGTCTGGAGGAAGAATACTATGCAGTCGATGTAGCTTATGACGGAAGAGAGGGCTTACGGCTGGCACTTGTTGAAAATTATGATTTATTGATAATGGATGTGATGCTTCCCTTAAAAGACGGCTTTACGCTTGTGAAAGAACTTCGTTCTGAAAAAATCGCAACTCCTGTTCTTTTACTTACTGCAAAAGACACAATAGAAAATAAAGTTGAGGGACTTGATTCAGGCGCAGATGATTACTTGACCAAACCTTTCGCATTTGAGGAATTGCTGGCCCGTGTAAGGGCTTTACTTAGAAGGAAAGAGGGGAGCAAATCTCTTCTCTTAAAAGCTGGCGACCTTGAACTGGATACACAGTCTCATAAAGTGTCACGTTCCGGCGTTGAGATTAACCTGACCCCGAAGGAATATTCTATACTTGAATATCTCCTGAGAAATAAAAATCACGTCATTTCCCGCACTCTTCTTTCTGAGCATGTCTACGACTATCATTTCGACACAGATACAAATGTAATCGATGTATACATAAACAAACTTCGTAATAAAATCGACAAACAATTCGATAATCCCCTGCTCCATACCATTCGCGGTGTCGGCTACATCCTGAAAGAAGTAAATTAATAAATTTTAATTGTTCTTTAAGGGAAAATTAATATTTAAAATCTAAGTTTGTACCATTAGTTCAATACATAGTTAACCTCCTTTAAGATAAATGCTGAAAAGAGCTGAGAAGTTTATGACTGGTTAAATAGGAGCGAATGATTACCCGGTAGATAAAAGGAGGGCAAGGAGAGCATTAATGACGCTCTCCTTTTTTTTTGTAAACCTGAAAGGAAAAGATTATTATAGGGAGAGTAAGTTGAGAAATTTAATGCGATTTAAAGATCATATTAAATCTACGAGATTTAAGGCTACCCTCTGGTACTCAGGCTTATTTCTTCTATTGGAACTAATCATCGGGATAACTGTTTTTCTTTATTTAAAACACAGCCTTGAAAAAGATCTGGATCATTCTCTGACCAAACAGGCTGAAATGATCTATAATTTCGTTGAAGAAAGTAAAATTGATCTTTCAAACTTTAAACCGGATTCTGTTTATTCATCGGCTGATGAATTGGTTTATGACATTATATTTGAAGCTGTTGCTCTGAATCCGCGTAATAGTTATGTCCAGGTTGAGCTTAATAATAATATGCTTTTTAAAACTCAAAACCTGATTGATCAAAAGATTCCATTTCCACTGGTTCCCGATGATAAAATAGTCATAAAGAATATTCTGAATAACCAGCTCTCGGAATATCCGATAAGGGCCGCCTACTTTCAAAAAAACAAATATAAAATAACAGTAGCTTATCCCTCCCATCTTATAAAAGAAACGCTTACCAACCTTACCGATATATACATAATAATTGCTCCTCTGTTTTTCATTCTGTCGATGGCAGGAGGCTCAATATTGTCTGCGAGATCTCTGTCCAGGATTGATAAGATAACAAGAAAGACAGATGATATAACCACACAAAATCTCGATGAAAAAATACCCGGTGAAGAATTTAATGATGAATACGGCCGGCTCGTAGCCACCTTAAATAGAATGATTAAAAGAATTAAGACTTCTTTGGATTACATGAACCACTTTTCAATTGCAGCTTCTCATGAATTAAAAACGCCGTTAACTATACTGAGAGGCGAAGTTGAAGTTACATTAAGGCATCAGCAGACACCCGAATATTATAAGGAGATTCTTAAAAGTAATTATGAGGAAATTCTAAGACTTATAAATATAGTAGATCGTTTGTTTCTGGTTTCAAGGTTTGATAATAAACTTATTCAGCCGAATTTTCGGAAAGTAAACCTTAAAGAATTCCTGGAAAGAACAACTGATTCACTTGCTTATTTATCCTCAGAAAAAAACAATATGCTTAAAATAGAAGCAGACAGCAAAGTTGAAACGGAAATTGACCCTGACCTGATGCAGCAGGTTCTGACAAACCTTATTGAAAATGCAATAAAATATGGTTATGAAGATGAACCGATCATAATTACCGGTACTAAATCTGATGGACGAATAAAAATTTCAGTGATCAATAAAGGGGAGGGAATCCCGGAAGAGGATTTATCAAAGATATTTGACCGTTTTTATCGTGTAGAGTCGTCCCGGAGTAGAAAAATGGGGGGTACAGGATTAGGACTGTCAATCGTAAGATCCATTGTTAATCTCCATAACGGCGAGATATTTGTGAATTCTGTAGTGGGTAAAGAAACCGAGTTTTACTTCCTTTTACAATCTGCTTCTTAGAATTTATTCTCCCTGATTTTCAGCTGTACATACCATGACACCATCTTTCTTCATTGAAGATGAGGCCATAAAGCCGTAATTTTACCCGATATCAAATAAAAACAATAAAAACTTCGGTATTAACGGAGTGGGAGAAAATAAATGTCAAACGCATATTTCAAATTACCAATCCCTGTAAATGAACCTATTTTAAATTATGCACCGGGAAGCCTTGAGAAATCAGAATTAAAGAAGAAATTAGCTGAATTACAATCAAAAGAAATAGAGATACCTTTAATTATAGGGGGTGAGGAAATTAAGTCGGGAAAAACTGCCGAAATAAGAGTGCCTCACAATCTGTCAAAGAAACTTGGTATATATCAAAAAGCAGGGGAAAAAGAAGTAAAGATGGCCATTGAAGCGGCCCTGGAAGCCAGGAAAACCTGGTCTGAAATGCCCTGGGAACATAGAGCATCGATATTTCATAAAGCAGCCGAACTTCTCTCAGGTCCCTGGCGTGCTACTATAAATGCTGCCACAATGCTGGGCCAATCCAAAACAGCTTATCAGGCTGAGATCGATTCTGCCTGTGAATTAATAGATTTCTGGCGTTTTAATACATACTATATGACTCAGTTGATGGGAGACCAGCCTTACTCACCAAAGGGTATGTGGAACAGGATGGAATATAGAGCGCTTGAAGGTTTTATTTTTGCTGTCACCCCCTTTAACTTTACTTCAATTGCGGGAAATCTGCCGACTGCACCTGTTATAGTTGGTAACGTCTCACTCTGGAAACCGGCTTCGAGTGCTGTTTATTCAGCTTATTTCCTAATGAAGCTATGGGAGGAAGCAGGATTACCGAAGGGAGTTATTAATTTCATTCCTGGTTCCGGAAGTCAGGTCGGGGATCCGGTTATGGCTAGTCCTCATCTGGCTGGTGTACATTTCACGGGATCAACTGCCGTATTCCAGGGAATGTGGAAGACGATCGGCGATAATCTTCAGAATTCTAAATACTATCCCAGGATCGTAGGCGAAACAGGCGGTAAGGATTTCATTTTTGCTCACAAATCATCCGACGTCGATGCCCTTGTCGTAGCGGCAATAAGAGGTTCTTTTGAATATCAGGGACAAAAATGTTCAGCAGCCTCAAGGATGTATATCGCTAAGTCTATCTGGGGTGAGTTTAAG
>DATFVA010000061.1:0-2442 GCA_035260565.1 Ignavibacteriaceae bacterium
CCCTGTTCATTCAGCTTTGCTACTACCTGCGCAATAGTAGAACTCTTTTGTCCTATTGCAACATAAATACAAAAAACAGGCTTTATACCGAGGTTCTTAGCTTCGTCGGTATGAGTATATTTCTGGTTTATTATTGCATCAACCGCAACAGCAGTTTTTCCAGTCTGGCGGTCGCCGATAATTAATTCTCTCTGCCCTCTTCCTATCGGGATCATTGCATCGATCGCGGTGATACCGGTCTGCAGAGGTTCTTTAACTGGCTGACGTTGAATTACGCCAAGAGCTTTACGTTCAATTGGCAGATATTCTTTGGTGCTTATTGGACCTTTTCCGTCTATAGGCATACCGAGGGGAGTAATCACTCTTCCCAGCATTTCATCACCTACAGGCAATGATGCCACGCGTTTAGTTCTTTTAACGGTATCGCCCTCTTTTACAAGAGTAGATTCACCAAATAATACACACCCGACACTGTCTTCCTCAAGGTTAAGAACCATTCCGAAAACATCATTAGGAAACTCAACAAGTTCGCTTGCCATAACATTAGAAAGTCCATATACTCTGGCAATACCATCACCGACCTGCAGTACGGTTCCTACATCATAAACATCAACTTCACTTTCAAAGCCTGATAGTTGTTTCCTTAATATGGCAGATATTTCATCTGGTCTTACTTCAGCCATTTTAATTTTCCTTTAATAAATTCCTACATTAATTTAACGCAGCACCGCTGCTGAGCAGCCGCTGCTTTAAAATGTCCAGCTGATGCCTTACAGAAGCATCATAAACGGTATCATTAATCTGCGCAATAAAACCCCCGACAACTTCAGGTTCTATCTTTAACCTGAGGCGGGCTGTTTTGTTCAGCATCTTTTCTATCCTGTTTTTAAGCTCATTTTTCTGCTGTTCGGTTAATTCAAATGCAGTCCTGACATCAACATTAACGATACCAAGTTTCTCATCCCTTAATTGCAGATATTTAAGAGCAATTTCCCTGATGAGATTTTCTCTGCCTTTCTTAACCAGGAACCTTACAAAGTGCATAGTCTCAGAGTTTATATCTGACTTAAAAATCTCATCGAGGATGGAGGTTTTTAATTCAGGTCTGATTACAGGATTTTCAAGCGCCCTGGCAAGATCCGGAGCCTTCTCCATTGTCGCTGAGATTAATTCAATATCCCTCGATATAACATCCATTTTATTTTTCTCCACTGCAAGGTCAAGCAGTGAAGAAGCATATCTCATCGATACTTTATAATCGGCCATCTTCAGTTCCTGGAAATATCGCTGATATATTTATCAACAATTTTTTTGTTTGAATCCTTGTCCAGCCTTTCTTTAAGAATTTTTTCCGCAGCATTTATTGCAATTTCTGCAACCTGGTTTTTCAAATCAATGAACGCTGCTTCTTTCTTCCTCTCGATCTCGGCTGTAGCGTCATCCACAATTTTCTTAGCTAGTTCCTTGCTGTCGCGTACCATCTGTTCTTTCAACTTTTCTGCATAAGCCCGGCTCTGGCCGATGATTTTTTTGGATTCTTCTTCAGCCTGTGCGATGTTTGCCTGGTTTTTATCCAGAACTTTCTGGGCCTCTTCACGCGCCTTCTCAGCCTTCTCGAGCGATTCCTTAATAGCAGCCTCTCTCTGATCGAGAGCTGCAAGTATCGGCTTCCAGGCAACCTTCTTTAAGATTACCAGAAGGACAACGAAGGTAACAACTGTCCAGAAAATAAGACCGGGATTAACATCTATCAGACTTCCGCCTCCTTCAGCAAGAGCGAGAACTGATAAACTGAATCCTGTTATCATTTATTCATTCCTGATTTAATTATAATTACTGCCTGGTTATACTTAAGCTTTTACAGCTAATAAAATACAGATAACAAGAGCAAAGAAGGCGATACCTTCAATGAGTGCAGCAGCAATGATCATTGCTGTTCTGATTGCACCGGCAGCTTCCGGCTGTCTTCCCATAGCTTCAAGGGCAGAACCGGCCAGTTTTCCGATACCGAGACCGGCACCAATTACAGCTATACCGGCGCCGATTCCTGCGCCTAACCATGCTAAATCCATTTTAAATTCTCCTGATTGTTAAATTAAATAATAGACTAATTAGTGTTCCTGATGAACAGCCATCCCTATAAACAAGGATGTAAGTATTGTGAATATATATGCCTGAATTAAAGCAACCAGTAATTCAAGCAGGTAAATAAATATTGCAAATGCAATTGAAACAGGGGCAACAAATGCCGTCTGCAGAATAAAAATCAGTCCCAGTAACGAAAGTATTACAACGTGTCCTGCGATCATATTTGCAAAAAGACGTATACAGAGAGCAAACGGTTTGGTGAATAATCCAAGGATTTCCAGAGGAATCAGGATTATCAGTATCCACGGAGGCATACCGGATGGGATGAGTCCTTTGAAATAACCCCAGGCACCA
>DATFVA010000062.1:0-2026 GCA_035260565.1 Ignavibacteriaceae bacterium
TATTAACGTGAGGTTTACTCCTATCAAATTTTTCTTTTGCCATCTAATTATCTCCTTTAATTTTTTTCTTTAATTTAAAAATTGTCAAACAGTTATTGATTTTTTTCCAAGTGATTTTTCTGCAATCTCATCCGCGATTGATTTCGGGACTTCAGAATAATGAGCAAACTGCATTGTATAAATTGCACGTCCCTGTGTCATTGATCTTAACACAGTTGCATAGCCAAACATTTCGGATAGGGGTACTGTGGATTTAATTACCTGTGCGTCTTTTCTCGCCGAGAAACCTTCAATTTTCCCCCGGCGCGAATTAAGATCACCCATTACATCACCCAGATACTCCTCAGGTGTTACTACTTCAACATCCATTATAGGTTCTAATAGAACCGGTTTGGCCTTCCTGGCTCCTTCTTTAAATGCTATAGATCCGGCAACCTTAAATGATATTTCATCAGAATCGACATCATGATATGAACCATCATAAAGTTTAGCTCTAACATCAACTACCGGGAATCCGGCAATAACACCGTTTCTCATAGCCTCCTGAATACCTGCTGAAACAGCTGGTATATATTCTTTGGGAACTGTGCCTCCGACGATGCCATTTATAAACTCATATCCCTTACCTGGTTCATTGGGACCAAGCTCTATCCAGACATGACCATATTTTCCTCTACCGCCGGATTGTTTAATAAATTTGCCTTCTGCATTAACTGTTTGGGTGATAGACTCCCTGTAAGCAACCTGGGGTTTACCAATATTAGCTTCAACCTTGAATTCTCTCTTCATCCTGTCTACCAGGATTTCAAGATGAAGTTCACCCATGCCGCTTATAAGCGTCTGTCCTGTTTCTTCATCAACTTTAACTCTGAAAGTAGGATCCTCATCAGATAATTTTGTAAGTGAATCAGAAAGCTTATCCTGATCTGCTTTGGTTTTTGGCTCAATTGCAATCTGAATAACCGGTTCTGGAAAAATAATTTTTTCGAGAACTACAGGATCTTCTTCAGAACATAGTGTATCACCGGTTTTTGTAAATTTTAGTCCTACTGCAGCTGCTATGTCTCCGGCTCTTACTTCATCAATTTCTTCACGATGATTTGCATGCATTTGCAGCAGGCGGCTAATTCTTTCCTTTTTTCCGCTAACGGCATTAAATACGTATGATCCGGCCTTTAATGTACCGGAATATACCCTGAAGAATGTAAGCTTACCTACATAAGCATCATTCATAATCTTAAATGCCAGTGAAGTAAATTTTTCGTTTTCGTCTATTTTTCTCTTCACAAGGTCATTTATTCCGATGTGATGAGCTTCTATTTCTTTGAAATCAATCGGAGCAGGTAGAAAATCAACAACCGAATCAAGTAGTTTCTGTACGCCTTTATTTTTAAAAGCTGAACCGCATAGGACTGGTATTATTTTTAAATCTATTGTCGCTTTCCGTAATACCGTTTTTACTTCTTCTTCTGTTATTTCTTTCCCTTCGAGATATTTTTCAAGTAGCTTGTCATCTTCATCCGACACCGCTTCCAGCATTTCGGTTCTGTATTTATTAGCAAGTTCAAGAAGATCGTGCGGTATTTCAATTTCATCAAAGGTTGCACCAAAAGTCTCTTCGTGATACATCCTTGCTTTGAATGAAATTAAATCAATAACTCCGGAAAATAGATCACCTTCCCCTATTGGCAGATTGATCGGCACTGCGTTTGCCGCAAGCCTGTCCTTCATCATTTGTATGGCATTAAAAAAATCGGCACCGGTTCTGTCCATTTTATTGATGAAGGCAATTCTGGGAACTTTGTATTTATCAGCCTGCCTCCAAACAGTTTCGGACTGAGGTTCAACCCCGCCTACAGCACAAAAAAGTGCAACTGCTCCATCCAGAACTCTTAATGATCTTTCAACTTCAACTGTAAAATCTACGTGCCCTGGGGTATCAATGATATTTATCTGATGATCATTCCATAAGCATGTTGTTGCAGCGCTGGTTATAGTAATTCCTCGTTCTTTCTCCTGCTCCATC
>DATFVA010000063.1:0-6103 GCA_035260565.1 Ignavibacteriaceae bacterium
CACTTTGTGCGAACCTTTCCTGGTAAAAGAAGGAAGACCTTCCATATTAATTAATAAAATTAAAAGCACAGTTGGTTTTTTAAGAATAAGAAAAGGAAATCCTTTCGTATGGAATATAATAAGAGCTGTATTCCCGGTCGATTTTTATTTCAAGCTCAGGCTGAACAGGTATAAATCACTTGTATCGGGAAAGTTTACTGCGTGGTATGAAACGTGGTATAACCTGGAGGCATTATCGTCGCTGGCAAATTTCGCTTACCTGAATCCCGGATACGCTTTCCCCGAAATTATAAGCACCGATGCGGGAGAAGTTATTTTCTCGGGCCTGGAACTGGGCCATCCTTTAATAAAGAAGGAAAATAAAGTATGCAACAATTTTACATTTGATCCGAAAGGCGAGGCAGCCATAATAACCGGATCGAATATGTCGGGTAAGAGTACATTTATAAGGACATTAGGAGTGAACCTATCCCTTGCGTATGCAGGCAGTGTAGTAAACGCAGACAGCCTGAAGGTTTCCCTGTTCAGATTATTTACATGCATTAAAGTCAGTGATTCAGTTATAGACGGAATTTCTTATTTCTATGCGGAAGTCAAACGGCTGAAGGCATTGCTTGATGAAATTAATGAATCTGAATATCCGGTACTCTATTTAATTGACGAAATATTCAGGGGAACTAATAACGTGGAAAGACTAAAGGGGAGCAGTTCGTTTATTAAGAACCTGGCAGGGACTAATGCCGCAGGGGCCATAGCAACTCACGACCTTGAACTTGTAAGACTTGCCGATGAGATAACCAAAGTTAAGAACTATCATTTCAGGGAGGAAATAAAAGGAGGAAGAATGATTTTTGATTATAAACTTAATACGGGCCCATGCCCCACAACTAATGCACTTAAAATAATGAAACTTGAAGGTCTGCCGGTTGAATAAAAAAGGAGCTATAGAATGAAATCATTGCTATTTCTGTTATCCCTGGTATTTATAACGGTAAATATAAATGCACAGGAAAATAATTTAAGAACCGGATTTTACAGAGTTGCCGAAGAAGATTCCTGTTTAAGTTCTGATAATTACATTACACTCTCTGATTCGGAAGCCGGGTACTGCATCTATAAAATTCCCATTGTGACAGAAAATAATTTTGTGTCAGTTAAGATTAATGCTGATACTGCAGCATACGGAATAAATTACACCGTGTTGATTAAACTTGACGAAGCGGGTGCAGATTCCGTAAAAGCGGCAACAGAAAAAATGGTCGGGCAAAAAGCTGCCTTTATTATTAATGATAAGGTGATTGCTGCCCCGGTGGTCAGGGATCCGATTGTATCAGGCAGTATTGCTGTTTTCTGTGATGAGGAAACAATTAATGAAGTGAAGAAGGGACTGGGAATAAAATAAAGTTTCGGCTGCCTTATTCCATCTTCATATCGCGGGACATAAGATCTGTTGTGGCCTTGACCGGATCTTTTTCTTCGAAGAGTATTTTATAAACTTCACTGGTAATCGGAGTCTCGACTTTATTTTTCTTTGCCAGCATAGAAGCGGAGCGGCTGGTTTCAACACCTTCTGCAACCATCTTCATAGATTTCAATACTTGTTTTAATGTTTTACCTGAACCTATTTGTTCACCGACATAGCGGTTACGGCTATGACGGCTCATACAGGTAACAATCAGGTCGCCCATTCCCGACAATCCTGCAAAAGTTTCAGGCTGGGCACCCATGGCAATACCGAGTCGTGAAATTTCAGCTATTCCCCTTGTCATAATGGCGGCTTTTGTATTATCACCGAATTTAACGCCGTCAATGATGCCGGCACCTATTGCAATTACATTCTTAAATGCTCCTCCCATTTCAACACCGAGTATATCCGTGGAACCATATACCCTGAAGTAGGAAGTAATAAAGGCTGCCTGTATCGATTTGGAAGTCTCTGCGTCAGTAGAAGCTGCCACAACGGCAGTAGGAATTCTCCTGGCTACTTCTTCAGCATGGCTGGGGCCTGAAAGAACACCTACCTGGTTGCTGTCAAGTGAGGGGATCTCATTTTTAAGCATCTGCGACATCGTCATCAGGCTTTTATTTTCTATTCCTTTTGCTACACTGACAAGTATTGCATTTTTTAACGACGATGCATCGGCTTCTTTAATTACACTCCTTAAGTATTGTGAAGGAACGGCGAGTACTATCATATTCTGCTGGTGAGCGGCTTCATTAAGATCGTTTGTAATTATTATTTCATCTGGAATAGGGATTCCCGGAAGGTAATTTATGTTTTCCCTGGTCTTTTGCAGAATCTTTGCATAGCTCTTAACATATTCCCAGAGAGTGACCTTATGCCCGTTAAAATGAAGCAGGATAGCAAGGGTAGTTCCCCAGCCGCCGGCTCCAAAAACAGATATTTTCATCAGGATTTTATTTTTTTCTTAAAGCTGACTTTATTCTCGTTCCCGTTCAATAATCTTACGACATTTTTACGGTGAGTGAAAATGACGAGTAATGAAAGAAAAATAACAAATGGTAAGAGAGTACTATAGCCCTGAATGTTTACGTTGAAAACATTTTCTCTGATAATTAATGTTAGCGGAACGGCAAGAGCTCCCAGGATTGAGCCAAGAGAAACAAATCGTGATATACTGACCACCAGGATGAAGACCCCGATTGCAACGAGCATATCAACGGTAACCACCATCAGGAGAACTCCCAGGGCAGTTGCGATGCCTTTACCGCCTTTAAAGCCTGCAAATACCGTCCATATGTGCCCGATTACTGCAGATATACCTGCTATAATCTGTACCAGTGTAAAATCATCAAAGGGAGTAGCATTTTCAAACGGCATTGATCCATAGTGAAGTCTTGCAACAACAACAACAGCCAGAATGCCTTTTAGTGAATCAAGAAGTATAACCAGTAACCCATGTTTCCATCCCAGAACACGCATAACGTTAGTTCCGCCGGCGTTACCGCTTCCGTGTTCTCTTATGTCAATACCACCAACTGCCTTACTTACAATAATACTGGTTGGAATTGAGCCGATCAGGTATGACAAAATGACTATCGTTGCGAGTAAATACATCTAAATACCATAAAAAAAAGTGAATTATAAACTAACCATAATAGGGTAAATATTCAATGAAAATGATTCAAACAAGAATAAGATGCAATTATTAAACCATGGATTTAAATAATTGAAAATCTTCTTTTGTGGTTACCTTAAAGTTCGTATTTGAACCTTCGGTAATATTTACTTTCCTGCCGATTCGCTTTACCAGCATAGATTCATCCGTTGCATAATAATTCTCCTCATAGGCTTTTTTCATTGCTTTCATCAAATCAGCATACCTGAATATCTGGGGGGTCTGAACATACCAGACATTATCCCTCGGGATATATTCCTCAATATATTTTGTTCCCCGGGCAAGAGTATTATTTCCTTTTACACACACAACGGCGTTTCCCTTATCTTCTGCCGTCCTGACAGCTGCATTTAATACTTCAGAAGACAGCAAGGGCCGGACAGCATCGTGTACGATTATTAAATCGCCTGTATTTGCAGAAACAGAGGAAAGAGCATTATAAACTGAATCCTGTCTTTCCTTTCCTCCTTCCACAATGTATCTAAGCTTTGTAAGCTTATATTTTAGTTTCAGGTTCTGCAAAAGCTTAAAGTAACTGCTGTCTGCAGAAACAATAATCTCATCCACCATTTTATTCTTCTGGAAAGTCTCAAGGGAATAGACTATTAATTCTTTTCCCTTAACTTTGATGAACTGCTTAGGCTTTGTATACCCGCTTCGTATTCCTTTTCCGCCAGCGGGAATTATTACAATCTTTTTCATAAGAGAAGCATTGCGTCGCCGTAACTAAGAAATTTATAATTATCCTTCAGAGCTTTTTTATACGCTTTCATAACAAAATCGGTATCGGCAAATGCAGAGACCAGCATTAAAAGAGTTGATTCAGGCTGATGAAAGTTGGTAATTAATTTATCGGTAACCTTAAAATCGTAAGGCGGATAAATAAATTTATCTGTCCAGCCTCTACCCTGTTTAACAAATCCGTCTGCCGTTATGCTGGTTTCGAGAGCACGTGCAGTACTTGTTCCAACTACGAATACATTATGCTTGCCGTGAATAGCTTTATTTATTTTCTCCGCGGAGTGAGCTGTAATCTCATAAAACTCAGAATCCATCTTATGCTTGGTGAGATCTTCAACCTCAACCGGCCTGAAGGTTCCAAGACCGATATGCAGGATTACCGGGACAACGTCTATTCCCTTTTTTTTCAATTTAGCGAGAAGTTTCTCTGTAAAATGAAGACCGGCGGTAGGGGCGGCAACGGCTCCGTCGACCCTCGCATAAACGGTCTGATAATTTTCTTTATCGGCCGGGACGGGCTCTCTTTTTATATACGGCGGAAGAGGGGTCAGACCGATCTTCTCAACAGCACTGAATACATTTCCAGGCTGATTAAACCTTACTGTTCTGCCGCGGGAAGTTGTATTATCAATTACTTCGCACCAAAGCTTATCATTAAAATATATTTTATTGCCGATCCTTACTTTCCTTGCAGGGTCAACAATTACATCCCAGATGCATTCTTCTGCATTTAATTCCCTGAGAAGGAAAACCTCGATCTTCGCATTCGTTTTTTCTTTTTTTCCATACAACCTTGCCTGGAAGACACGTGTTTCATTTACGGCAAGCACATCTCCCTTCTGCATATAGTCTGCAACATCTGCAAATACTTTATTTTCAATCTCCTGAGTTTCCCGGTTGAGTACCATTAGTTTCGCTTTATCCCTTGGGGAAACAGGAAATTTTGCAATTGCTGTCTTCGGCAAATTGTATTTGAAATCTGATAATTTCATTCTTCATTACCTTTTATGAATTGATAAATTGAGAGGGAGCTTTAGGTGCTCCCTCATTAATATGTCTTATTTTTTCTTTTTTGTCGTTGATTTCTTCGACCTGGAAGACTTCTTTGTTTTATGAGACATTTCGTGAACTACAGCGCGAGCTGCAGCAAGTCTTGCTATAGGTACACGGAACGGGGAACAGCTTACATAATTAAGTCCTATCCTATGGCAGAATTCAACCGAACCTGGTTCACCGCCATGTTCACCGCAGATACCTACTTTAAGATTTTCACGTGTCGATCTTCCTTTTTCGGTACCCATTTTAACGAGTTGGCCCACGCCATTTAAATCCAGCACCTCGAAGGGATCATTAGGCAGAATCTCATTCTGCACATAAAGAGGTAAAAACTTGCCGGCATCATCTCTCGAGAAACCGAAAGTTGTCTGTGTAAGGTCATTAGTACCAAAACTAAAGAATTCAGCACCCTGTGCTATCTCATCTGCTGTAACACATGCACGAGGCAATTCAATCATTGTTCCAACCAGATAGCTGATTTTTTTACCGCGTTCTTTGGCAACATCATCAGCAGCTTTTCGTACTATCTTTTCCTGGAGTCTGAACTCATTCAAATCCCCGACAAGCGGAATCATAATTTCAGGTTTAACCTTATATCCCTGTTCAACTGCATCGTAAGCTGCTTCAAAGATAGCTCTTGCCTGCATTTCGGTAATTTCAGGGAAAACCACACCGAGGCGGCATCCTCTGAATCCAAGCATAGGATTGAATTCGGCCAGGCTATGGATTTTCCGGGTTAATTTCTCAATTGAGATATTCAGCTGATCAGCAAGTTCCCTGATCTCCTTTTCTTCATGGGGCAGAAATTCATGCAGAGGCGGATCGAGAGTCCTGATCGTCACAGGTAATCCTTTCATTTCTTTGAATATTCCAAAGAAGTCCTCTCTCTGCAGGGGCAGCAATTCATTAAGAGCACTTTTTCTTTCATCTGTAGTTTCGGCTACGATCATCTTTCTTACACTCATTATCCTGTCGCCGCCGAAGAACATATGTTCGGTACGGCAGAGTCCGATCCCTTCAGCACCAAATGCAACTGCGTTAGCTGCCTGGTCAGGCTGATCGGCATTTGTTCTGATGTTTAACCTTCTCAGGTTATCAGCCCATTTCATAAGGCTTGCATAAGTCTGATAAACAGGAGAATCTTGAGCATCCAGTGTCTTGGTTAA
>DATFVA010000064.1:0-2768 GCA_035260565.1 Ignavibacteriaceae bacterium
CCCTGTTATGGCTTCCGAGATCACTGCAGTACAGAAGACAATTAAAAAAGAAGTTAGAGGAAGCTGAGAAGAACGAAAATCCTGAGACAAAAATTGAAAAATCTGAGAGCTGAGTAAATGAACGGTAAAACAAACGGCAGCGCGAAATTACAATATCAAAGATTCACAAGGCTGAATCGTGTTCTTCACATACTTATGATCGTAAGTTTTCTTAGCCTGGCATTAACGGGAATGACATTGAAGTTCTCATACACCGGCTGGGCGAAGGTGCTTTCACATCTGCTCGGAGGTTTTGAAAGCGCCGGGTACATTCACAGGTTTGCCGCTGTAATTATGTTCAGCGTTTTTATTACACATATCACGGATCTTTTTATCCAGAAAAAAAAGGAATCAAGATCATTTATAAAAATGATTTTTAATCCCGACGGAATAATGTTTAACAAAAAAGACTGGCACGACTTCAAAAGTTCGATGAAATGGTTCTTAGGAATGGGGGAAAGACCTCAGTATGGAAGATGGACATACTGGGAGAAGTTCGACTACTTTGCAGTTTTCTGGGGAATATTCGTTATCGGTTCTACGGGGCTCTCCCTCTGGATGCCGGAATTCTTTACAAGGTTCGTCCCCGGATGGTTTATAAATGTGGCTACTATCATTCACAGCGACGAAGCCCTGCTGGCCACCGGATTTATCTTTACGGTACATTTTTTCAATACCCACCTCAGACCCGAGAAATTTCCTATGGATATTGTTATATTTTCGGGTCGAATGCCCGTAGAAGAGTTTAAACTTGACAGACCGGAAGAATATGGTAAGCTGGTCAGTAACGGAAACCTCAATCAATTCCTGGTTGAGCCTTACCCCCCGATCGTGATCAGGGCTATAAAAATATTCGGCTGGATTGCTTTATCGACGGGATTTAGTATTATTGTATGGATAATTTATGCAATGATCTTCGCCTATAAATAATATATAAATCATTGAGGTTCTATGAAATACAAACGCTTCCCCGATACCTTTTACAACACTACAACACTTATCGGCGCTGCACTTGCGCTCCTCAGTTTTGGTCTCATCCTTTTTTTAACTGTAGTTGAAGCTTTTACGGCGGAGCCTAATGCCTATGCAGGTATTGTAACCTTTATAATACTTCCTGCATTCCTGATTATCGGACTGATACTCATTGCCGCAGGTATCTGGAATGCCCGCAAGCAAAAGCATGCAGGTACATTTGAAGAAAAAAGTCTTCCCCGGATGGATCTGAATGATCCCAGGCAGAGAAGGTCATTCGTTATATTCTCTACAGGTACAATTTTACTTCTTTTCTTCACAGCATTCGGAAGCTTCAAAGCGTATGAGTACACAGAAACTGACCAGTTCTGCGGGACTATCTGTCATAGCGTTATGAACCCTGAATACACGGCTTATAAAAATTCGCCGCATTCAAGAGTGGGCTGCGTCCAGTGCCATATTGGTTCCGGTGCCGGCTGGTTTGTAAAATCCAAGATATCAGGCTCCTACCAGGTTTACTCCGTTCTGTTTAATAAGTATTCAAGACCTATACCCACACCTATCTGGAATCTTCGTCCTGCCCAGGGAACTTGCGAGCAGTGCCACTGGCCGAGGAATTTTTTCGCAGAGAAGAAAGTTGATTTCAACTACTACCTTTCGGACGAGAATAATACACGATCAAAAGTTACAATGCTTCTTAAGGTCGGCGGCGGCAATAGTATACTCGCAAAGCAGACCGGGATCCACTGGCATATGAATATTGATAATGAGGTTACTTACCTGGCTGCTGATTCATCAAGACAGACTATAAACTGGGTTGAAGCAAGGAACCGTGAAACAGGCAAGGTTACTGTGTATAAGAAGGGCGATGTAAAGTTTAATGCAAAGGAAATGGAAGATAAAGGCCTGCTCCGCAAAATGGATTGTATCGACTGCCATAACAGGCCGTCGCATATTTATAATCAGCCCAACAGGATGGTTAATGTTTTTATGTCGATTGACAGTATCGACACTACCCTTCCCTACATTAAGAGCACAGCTGTCGAAGCCCTCGAAAAACCCTATACTGATAAGGAGACCGCTCTCGATAGTATAGATACTTTTGTTAAGAATTTTTATTCGGTCTATTACCCGGAAGCTAATAAACCGGCTATCGAAAAGAGCATCCGTTCAATAACAGAAATTTATAAGAATAATTATTTCCCTGAAATGAATGTCAGCTGGAAGAAATATCCTAATAATATCGGGCATATGTACTACAACGGGTGTTTCCGCTGCCACGACGGCGAGCATTATGATGAAAAGGGAAATGTATTATCCAAAGACTGCAATCTATGCCATACCATTATAGCACAGACAATTAACGACTCTACGATGGTAAATCTGGATGGACTCTCATTCAGGCATCCGGTCGATCTCGGTGAGGATATCAAAGACCTTACCTGCACCGACTGCCACGCAGCGGAATAGAATGAGGGACTAAGAGACCAGGGGACTAAGGGACTGAGAGAGTCAGGGATTAAGAGACTGATGGACTTCTGCGTTAATCCGTGTTTAATCTGTGGTAATCTATGACACCTCCGCCAGCGAAGAAGTCGCTCCTCCCTAATCTGTGGCACCCACCAATTCAGGCGACGAAGTCGCTGCCTTTCTAATCTGCGTTAATCCGTATTTAATCTGTGGTAATCTGTGGCATCTCTGCCAGCGACCAAGTCGCTCCTCCCTAATCTGTGGCATCCACCAATTCAGGCGACGAA
>DATFVA010000065.1:0-17471 GCA_035260565.1 Ignavibacteriaceae bacterium
TCAGATGCTGCAATAACTGATCCGTTGATCTTTATTATTCTGTTTATATTATTGGATGGAAGTCCGTTCTGAACATTATAAGTTTCCCACGATTCGGGTGCCGACAGATTTTCAGCGCCTTCCTTTTGTATTGCAACCCCGGCACTCGTTGCCAGATAAATCCTTCCGGCTTTAAGTGAACTGTTAACTTTTATGTATGGCTGGAAGTTTCCGTATTTAAAGAAGGTGTCATAGAACAGGTAGTTACGGGAATCTATAATTGAAAGGCCGAAATCGGTGCAGGCATATATCGTATCACCCGAAGATTCAAGATTATTGATACTTCTGTTTGACTGCTCTTTGTCATTATATATATCAAGAATTGTTTTTACCTGTTTTATTCCGGGATCATACACGTCTATAGCCCCCTCATCTCCGCCAAACCAGATTTTTCCCCGGTTGTCGATTGCGACAGCTTTTAAAGAGGAGCCGATGAGTCCGTCGTTTTTGTGAAGCTTCAGGAATTTGCCTGTGCCTGCATCGAAGAAGAACCCGCCGCCGCCGGTTGCAGCCCAGAGTCCGTTTTCTGAAGTGCGGAACGCACTCACATTCTTCATATCAGTGTAATTCTGCCAGTTGTAAGTCTGCTGTGCGTTCAGAAAAGGAATGCTTATTATAAAAAATAATAAAATTTGAAGTTTCATTTATGTCCCCGGGATTTTTGGGAATAAAGAATGATTTAGTATTAAAAATTCAGATAATAAAAATAATACTTTTCCGTTTGTCTGAAAGGTTAAAATTCTTATCTGTTTAAGATTAAACGAGTTAGCAGGAACAGGTTACTTCAGTTTATTATTCAGTAAATCCGCCATTTCGATGGCAGTTAATGCTGCATCCCACCCTTTATTGCCTGCTTTGCCGCCGCTTCTCTCCATTGCCTGTTCAATTGTATTGGTAGTCAGCACGCCGAAAATAACCGGTATCCTGTAATCCAGGGAGACTCTCGAGACTCCATTAGTCACACCCGTAGATACAAAATCAAAATGAGGGGTTGCTCCTTTTATTACAGCACCGAGGCAAATGATTGCCGAGTATTTATTCAAAGAAGCAAGGTGAGAGGCTGTAATGGGAATTTCAAATGCTCCGGGTACCTTAATAACGTCAATTTTATTCTCATCATATCCCTGTTTACTAAAACAGTTTTTTGCTCCATCGAGCAGCCTGTCGGTTATAAACTCGTTGAAACGGCTTACAATGATTGCAAAATTAAAATTCTTTTCTGCTGGATTTCCTTGAATGATATTCATTTTTTATGCAGAGTTTCTGAGGAGTCTCTGTCTCATAGCCTCAACGACAGATGGAGTCACAAAGAATTTCCCAAGATTATTTTCGTCTTCCCGCCTGCCGCCATGAAAATCAGACCCTCCTGACTCCAGCAGGAAATATTCGTTAACTATTCCCCTGTAAAACTTAACAAGCTGCGGATTATGGGAAGGGTGAACTACTTCAATGCCGTCAACTCCTGATTCAATCAATTCCTTTAAAATATTTTCAGGCATTATTCCCGGGTGAGCAATAAACGACAATCCGCCTGAATCTGAAATTATCTTAAAAGCACTTCTTGGCGAGACGTGTACTTTTTTTTCATATGCTATGCATCCGTTGCCGATATATTTATTAAACGCCTCAAAGTAGGAGTTGGTAAATCCGCGCTCAAGCATGGCCTGTGCAATGTGAGGCCGCCCTACTGCTGAGTTTTTGGAAATTTTAAGTACATCATCGAGTTTGAGGGAGATACCGAGTGTATTAAGTTTATTAACTATTCTGTCGGCTCGTTTAAGCCTTTCCGCCCTGAAGAACTCAAGATAGCGCTCAAGTTCAGGGTTTCCGGGTTCCACAAAATAGCCGAGGATGTGAATTTCCCGGTCCAATATATCTGAACTGATCTCTACTCCGGCAATAATTTCAACCCCGACTTCCTTACCATATTCTGAAGCCTCATCTATACCGGCAAGGTTATCGTGGTCGGTAATGCTTAATATCTCAATACCTTTACTTCTGGCCTTATCAATCAGATCTTTTGGAGAATTAAACCCATCCGAATAATTAGTATGTGAATGTAAATCAACTTTAGAACGCATTAATCAAATCAACTGAACATTTCTTTAAATTTTTCATAATCCAATATACGAAGTTTTGAACCGTCAAGCTCAACCATTCCTTTTTTGGCAAAGGAATGCAGAGTACGCGAGATAGTCTCCCTTGATGTCCCGGCCATGTTTGCAAGGTCATGCTGGTAGGGGAGTTTTTCTATTTCAACCGTACCTTGTTTTATTTTTCCAACATCATCTGCTATCTGAAGAATAACTGTAGCTACTTTTCCCTCAGCATCCTTAAGGGAGAGTGATTTAATTTTCATATCTGCCGACCTGAGCCTGTTGGTTAACTCCTGCAGCAGAGCGATTGATATTTCAGGATGACTGTGAAGCATCTCGAGGAATTCACTTCTCTGTACTATAAATAATTCGGAATCCTCCATTGCAGTAACGTTCGCTGAACGGCTCATTCCGTCGAGAATTGCCATTTCCCCGAAAAAATCGGATTCATTAAGTATCGTAAGGATTACCTCTTTTCCGTCATCGCTTACTCTAGAAACTTTAACTTTACCTTTAATAATTACAAATAATGCAGAACCGGTCTCGTGTTCAAACAACACCACCGAGTCCTTGCTGAATGATTTCCTGATCCCGAGCCGTGAAATCTGCTCAAGTGTACTTTCCTCCAGTTCGGAAAAAATTGGTACATATTTTAAGAAATCCATTTTTTCTTGCATATTTTTGCCTCTTTCGGTAAAAGTTAGTTAATATTGAAATATATATTCGGGTTTGATGAAAGTCAATTTTCCTTAAAACCATTACAAAATAAGTAAAAGGAAGCCGCTTGCATGTTACCTGCGTCTCTTTTGTCACAATTTTCTGAATTTGAATTCCGGGCCTGAAAGCCGGCATAACTTTAAGGCTAATTTTAAGGGATAATATTTACTCTGATTTTCATTGCTTTTTTTGACCTATGTCTCTATTTTAGACGACTTATTTATAAATTTTTTTAAGACGGGAGAAAATTAGATTATGCCAATGATGGCGAAAATGCGGAGTTTGGCTCCTGCTTTTATTATTTCCGTAGGTGCTCTGTTTGTTCTGTTTATGGTTATGTCCGATTCAAATGTTCTGGAAGCTTTTGGCGGAAGAGCTAACTATGTCGGAAAAGTAGACGGAGAGGAAATATCTTACCAGGATTTTAATAATGTCCTTGAGAGACAAAGAGAGCAGATGACGAAACAGAATGGTCAGGATCTTACTGAAGATCAGACCTTGCAGCTTAGAAACCAGGTGTGGGATGCGCTTATTACACAGATCCTTCTTAAAAAGGAAATTAATAAATACGGTATCAGCGTTTCCGACCAGGAAATTAAAGATATCATTCTCGGTGATAACCCTCCCGATTTCCTTAAACAAAATTTTATCGATTCCACCGGCAAGTTCAACAGGCAGCTTTATGAGTCGGCTCTTTTCGATCCGCGCAATAAAGACGTACTGATACAGGCTGAAGAGGGAGTAAGACAGACAAGACTTAATGAAAAGCTTCAGAGCCTGGTTTTCGCTTCTGTCACTGTCAGTGAAGATGAGCTTAGGAGAAATTACATTGATCAGAATACAAAAATAAGTGCTGACTATGTTCTCGTACCGCTGTTCCTGTTCCCCGACTCGACGATTACGGTGACTGATCAGGATATGAAAAACTATTACAATGATAATCTGGATAAATTTAGTGTTAATGCACAGAGAAAAGTTAAATACGTAATGTTCCCTTTCAAGGCTTCATCGGAAGACTCAACTTTCTCAAAAAGGAATCTTGAAATCGTCGCTGAAAAATTCGGACAGGATACTTCAAGTTTCCAGACCGTTGCAGAGGATTATGGTTCATCTAAAGTAACAGTTGATACTATGATGATGTCCCAGTTCCCTAAAGAAATTACCGGCAAGGTTGAGGGTGCATCGATGGGTAAGCTCATCGGACCAATTGCAACCCCCCAGGGATATGCTTTATATCACCTGATTGGTACTATCCCCTCGGATAAACCTGAAGTGCGTGCCTCCCATATATTAATTAACCAATACGGGAATGCTAAAAGCAATAAAGAAGAAGCAATGAAATTATATGATCGTCTAAAAAACGGCGGTGATTTCAGTAAGCTGGCAAAGGAATATTCCCGTGATCCGGGAAGTGCCGCGAACGGAGGGGATCTCGGGTGGTTCGGCAAAGGTATGATGGTGCCGGAATTTGAAAATGTGGCATTGAATGCGAAGGTGGGTGTAGTACAGGAACCGGTTGAAACGCAGTTCGGATTTCATATTATCAAGGTAACGGATAAAGCAGATAAAAAATATATCGTGGAGAAAATTTCTAATCCTTTGGATGTATCTTCTACAACAAAGGATCTGCTCCAGTCATCTGCGCAGGATTTCTCTTTCATAGCAAAGAAGAACGGTTTTGAAAGTGAAGCTAAACTGATGAACTATAGTGTTCAGGAATCAGGAGCATTTACAGATGATGCTGCCGCTGTTCCTGGTCTGGGTCAGAATAAAAATATAGTTGATTTTGCCTTTGATAATGATCTTAATACTATAAGCGAACCTTTCAGATTAAGTCAGGGTTATGCTGTAGCGATGGTTTCGGAAGTTACACAGGAAGGCGTTAAGTCATTCGATGAAGTGAAAAATACGATTAAGCCTCAGGTTATCCGTGAGAAGCAATATGCCAAAGCCAAGAAGCTTACAGAGGAAATAAAAAGCAAAGTTGATGGTGATTTAAGCAGAGCGACCAGCATTAACCCAAAGGTTACTTACAGTCAGGCTAATGATTTCACTGCTTCAGGTGTTGTCCCGGGTATCGGCAAAGACTGGGCTTTTATTGAAACAGCTTTAAAAGCAGATGTAAATAAGGTTACTGATCCGGTACACGGCTACCGGGGGTACTTCCTGATTAAAGTAACCCGGAGAACTCCGTTTGATTCCTCTGCGTACGAAATACAGAGAAATACTATTAGGGATAAGATCATCAGGCAGAAACAGAACACTGTCCTTACTCAATGGATCCAGGAGCTTAAGAAAAAAGCTGATATCGTTGATAACAGGAACCAGTTTTTCGGACAGTAAATTTCGGCTGAATATTCATTTTAACCCCTGACTGACAGTTGATGTGCCGGACAGGGGTTTTGTTTTTTAAAACTATTTATAGAAATTATACCTGATTTAGAATAGAATATCATAAATGCTATTTAAATATTTCCTGATATTGTTTCTTCTTTCAGCCATAGCTGTGAATGCGCAATTCGGCGATAAGCATTTAAGCATCGGGATAAACGCTGTGTATACCACAAGTGCAAGGATTTTTCTTAATCCGAATTCATCCGATCCTATCCTTCGGAATAATGCATTCGGGATCTCCGATATACTTAACCCCGCACTTGATATCCGTTATCGAATAACCGACGACATCATTCTTGGAATAGGGACCGAATACATGAAGACAACCGCTCCGGGTCCTAATCTTACAGCTTTTGCAGGAAATTCGACCGTAACTATTAATGTTAATGACGGCTTTCTCCTTATTCCGGTTGAAGTTTCCGGGTATTACATTCTTCCTTTTTCTACTGTGAAATTTAAGTTCCTGATGGGGGGAGGAGCCGGCTATTATTTCGGAGAACATATCAGGGATTTCGGGGATGCCTCTGTGTCAAATGTAAGCAGGGATTTTGCTTACGGAATTCAGGTTGCAGTTTCTATGGACTACCTGGTTCATGATGGAATCTCCATTCATTCTGAAATGAAATTCAGAGATCCCCAGTTCAAAGTTAAAAGTGAATACAATAAGCTTGAAGTAAATTATAATAATGAAAAGATCCTCCTTGCTCAAAAGACTTTCGATTCCAAAATAAATGTCGACGGTGTTACCTTCATCCTCGGAGTCTCATACTTCTTCTGACCCTCCAATTCATAACCGGATGACCATCCAATGACCACTGAATCTCATTTGAATAACTGCTGACTGACCACCTAATGAAACTAAGTATACCCTCTGGTACAACTAAATGTGCATTGTATCCCCGCTGAATGAAATCATATAACATAAATATTTCCGATGATTCAAAATATTTTTATTAAGTTTGTATCCTATGAAAGGTAACGTTATTTATCTTGCTGGTTTCATGGGTGCAGGTAAGAGTACAATAGGTCCGATACTCGCTAATACACTAGGATGGAATTTTTATGATCTGGACCGGGAGATAGAAAAAATTGAAGGGAAAAAAGTAAGGGAAATTTTCGAAACCAAGGGCGAGGATTATTTCAGAAAAGTTGAAAGAGAGGTCCTCCTTAAAACTTCTGCAGAAGAAAAAGTTATCATCTCTCTCGGCGGCGGAACTATGGCTAATGAAGAAAACCTGGACTTTTTAAAAAAGACCGGAAGAACATTTTATCTGAAAGCCTCGAAAGAAGCTGTATACAGAAGGTTAAAATATAAACGGGACCGCCCGGCTCTGCATTCAAACGGCGGCTTCCCTGAAACAAAGGAGGAACTGATGGAATTAATTAATAAGCTTTTGAATGAAAGAGAAAAGTTCTATCTTTTATCGGATCACATTATTTTAACCGACAATGTTCCGGTTGGTAAGACTGTTGACGTAATTGCAAGGATAATATCTTCAAATTAAAAATTCAGGAATAATTCTTTGAAAAAAATAAATGTTGAAGTATCTGATTCAACTTACCCGGTATTTGCCGGCAGGGGGATATTAAATCATCTTAAACCTCAAATAAAAAAGTACGGACGGTTTAAAAATTATTTCATAGTAGTTGATCGTAATGTTGCCAGGCATCATATCAAGAATATTAAAAGGGCAATCGGCAGGCATAAAAAAATATTATACTATGAATTAAAACCAGGTGAGAATTCTAAGTCTCAGGAGCAGCTGAAAAAAATCTATAATGCTCTTATTAAAAATAATTTCGGCAGGGATACACTTCTTATCGCAATAGGAGGGGGAGTTACAGGCGACCTTGCCGGGTATTCAGCGGCCACATATATGAGAGGGCTGCAGCTGATTCACATTCCGACTACCCTTCTCTCTGCAGTCGACAGCTCGATCGGCGGTAAAACTTCTATAAATTTTAACGGTTATAAAAATATTATCGGTGCCTTTTATCATCCCGATATGGTCCTGATAGATTCTGAATTTCTAAGAACGCTTCCGCGTAAAGAGTATATTGCCGGTATGGGAGAGGTGATTAAATATGCATATATCTCCTCACCGGATCTATATAACCTTGTCAATGAAAATTTCACTGACATCCTTAAAAAAGAAGAAAAAATTACTGACGAAATAATTATCCGGTGTGCCGCCATAAAAGCCGGGGTAGTTTCTAACGATGAAAAAGAATACGGCCTCAGAAAAATCCTGAATTTCGGTCATACCTACGCACACGGAATAGAATCCGCTTCAGGTTTTAAAATGAGACACGGCCACTGTGTGATATATGGAATTGTTGCCGAGTTATTCCTATCTAATAAGATAGGCGTTCTTTCCAGGAAGAAATTGATTAAATACCTGGAACTGCCGGGAAAGTTCGGTCTGAAAAGTAACCTTGAAAGAATTGATTTTGAAGATGTATACCAGGTAATGCTTGCTGATAAAAAGAACCGAAACGGAAAGATCAATTTTGTGCTGCTGTCCGATCTTGGTAAAATCCTGCTGGATATCGAAGCAGGGAAGAGAGATATACTGTATGCTTACGAGAGGGCGAGGAAATTTTTTGAATAAAAGTTCAGGTTCGGTTTAAAGGAGAAACTGTCGGATCTTTGAGGGTGAAAATCCGACAGTTCGTGTGTCATTTATGGAGGGGGTACTATGCAAAAAACTATTTTCTATTTTCGTGTCTAATGGTTCAAGTTATATGCCATAAGAAAATACGGCAAAATCGTCAGAAACTTTTGCCGGCCGTTTTTATGAAGTAAGTTTTACAATACAAGATTACATTTTTACAGGAAGTTTTGGAAAGACTGTTTAAAAAAGGAACTGCCGGAAATTTATCGCAAATCCGGCAGTTTAAATTGGAAGGGTGTTATGCTTAAACTATGAACTACTTCGATATGTATAGGTCAAGTACTATGCCATTTGATAAAGTCCTTTTTTTGCATATTTTCAAACATCTTGATCTCATAATAAGATAATATCGATAGATACTTATTATTTTGATACTTAAAAAGGAATCAATATATGTTAGAGCAGACAGGACTTGTTGATCTGAATCTTGAAGAAGAGATTGTAAAACTCCGGAAGGATTTGAATGCAGTTATCCTTGCTCATTATTACCAGGAATCGGAAATTCAGGACATAGCCGATTTTGTGGGCGACAGTCTTGACCTCGCGAGAAAGGCTAAATCCACTAAAGCTGACGTTATTGTTTTTGCCGGCGTTCATTTTATGGCTGAGACGGCCAAGATACTAAATCCCGGTAAGCTGGTTCTGCTTCCTGATCTTGAAGCAGGATGTTCGCTTGCAGAAAGCTGCCCGGCTCCGTTATTTAAGTCATTCCGTCAGCAGCATCCTGACCATATTTCCATTACGTATATTAATTGCACTGCTGAAGTGAAGGCACTAAGTGATATTATATGTACATCAAGCAATGCAGAAAAGATCATAAACCAGATCCCGGAGGAAAGACCAATACTTTTTGCCCCTGATAGAAACCTCGGCCGGTATTTAATCAAAAAGACCGGCAGGGATATGCTTCTGTGGGACGGTTCCTGCATCGTACACGAAACATTCAGTGAAAGAAAATTAATTGATCTGAAACTTGAATATCCGAAGGCGAAAATTATAGCACACCCGGAATGTGAGGAGATCGTATTAAACCATGCAGACTTTGTAGGCTCTACAAGTAAATTACTAAAGTATGTGCAGGAAGAATCCGCAGATGAATTTATTGTTGCAACGGAATCGGGAATCCTTCACCAGATGAAGAAGCTGGTTCCGGATAAAACTCTTATTGCTGCTCCCCCGGAAGCAAATTGCAGCTGTAATGAATGTCCCTATATGAAGCTGAACACTATGGAGAAATTATATCTCTGTATGAAGAATAAAGAGCCCGAAATTGCGCTGGGTAGTGATTTAATGAAAGCTGCACTAAGACCGATTGAAAGAATGCTGGAAATGAGCTAGCACCGGTTGAGGAGAACAGCTATTGTTGTCCCTTCCCCAGGTGATGAATTTTTAACATATATCTTCCCCCCATGGTAGCCTTCAATAATTCTTTTTGAAAGGCTTAGCCCTAGTCCCCATCCTCTTCTTTTGGTGCTATACCCGGGACGAAACACATCTTTCCTGCGTTTGTATTCTATCCCCTTTCCGTTGTCAAAAACACAGACCTCAATATTATTTTTAAATCCCGAAATAGTTATGCTTATTACGCCGGCTTTGTGATCAATTGCATCGAGAGAATTTTTGACAAGATTCTCAATAACCCATCCGAAAAGCTCGGAATTCATTTCAGCACAGAGTTCTTTATCCCCGTCTATAGTTAGTTCAACGCTTTTTCCGTTGGGCAGCCGTCTCTGGAAATAATCGGTAATCTTCTTTACTTCGGTGTAAACATTCCTTGGTTTTATTTCCGGTGTGGAACCTATCTTGGAAAACCTGTATGTTATTTTATTAAGCTTTTCAACATCACTCCCGATTTCATCGGCAATGTCGATAACCTTATCCGGGTCCTGGTAGTTTATCTTCAGCATTTCCAGCCAGCCCATAAGACTGGAGATAGGCGTTCCGAATTGATGGGCTGTCTCCTTGGCCATTCCGACCCATATATTACTTTGCTCGTTTCGTTTAATGCTGCTGAAGCCGACGTAGCCGATCACTATAAATAATACTGCTATAATTATCTGGAAATAAGGATACAGCCTTAGCCGGTTAATAAGATCAGAGTCGCCGTAGTGGATTTTCTGAAGGATCAGCGAATCCTCATATGTAACAAGAATCGGTTTGTGGGAATCATCCATTTCCCTCACCTGCTGATTAAAGAACGATTCAAGTTCATTCCTGTTAAGTGTAGTATCGTACTTTATATTTCTGACATCCTTGATATCGTGAACGTTATCAATTTTTACTATGTTATCAGGACCGGTTGATATCAGAGGAAAGTCTATCGGTTTCAGTATATTATCAAACAGAAATGTAATATCGGCATTTGGCTCGGAAGTATTCGCTACGTATTCGATCCCCTTTGCATAAAGCTCGACAATAGTTCTTTCCCTGTCCTGCAGTACTTTCACAAGATCCTGAGTGTAATACAGTGTACCGACAGCTATCAGGAAAGCTACTACGATGAGGCCGATTTTTATATTTAAGGAAGCAGGTCCGCCGGACATTTTCATGGGTTGGTTTTACCCGGAATTATTAAAAAACACAAAGTCAATTATCGCACTTTTGAGGGTAAAAAATCCAGTCATATTTTCAGGAAGAACCGGGAAATCCATGATTCTTCCTTATGCTATGCGATGAAAAAAGTCTGTTCTCTTTCAGGCCCTACCGAGACAATGGTAATTTTTATTCCAGTATGATTTGCAATAAACTCAAGATATTCCTTTGCTTCAGAAGGCAGGTCGGAATATGAGCGGCATTTGGAGATGTCGGTATCCCATCCCTTAAAAGTTTGATAACAGGGTTTAACCCGGGATAATCTCTGAACATCAGTCGGGTATGATTTTAACATTTTCCCGTTCAGTTCATAGCCGGTGCAGATCTTTATCTCCTTAAATGAACCAAGGACATCAAGCTTGGTTATGGCAGCCTCTTCAATCCCGTTGATCATGGCTGAATATTTAACGAGGAAAGCATCGAACCAGCCGCATCTCCTCGGCCTTCCTGTCGTTGCCCCGTACTCGGCACCAATCTTTCTCAGGCTTTCTCCTGTCTCATCTTCCAGCTCAGTCGGGAAAGGGCCGAATCCGACTCTCGTTGTATAAGCTTTAACAATTCCGAAGACAAGATTTATCTTAGTAGGTGGAATCCCTGTTCCGGTACAGGCACCGCCCGACGTGGGACTTGATGAAGTAACATATGGGTAGGTTCCATGATCAACATCAAGGAGTGCCCCCTGTGCACCTTCAAGGAGGATCGACTTTCCTTCCGCAATTGCATGATTGAGGTAAGCAGGCACATCTTTCACATATTTATCAATTATTTTATCAAATTCCACATACTCTTTAATAATTTCTTCTACGTCGAGCTCTTCATGATCATATATCTTCTTCAAAAGGTTGTTTTTTTCTTTCAGATTTGTCCGGATTTTTTCTTCAAGCACTTCCTTGTTAAGAAGGTCAACTATCTTGATCCCTTTGCGCGCATATTTGTCGATATAGCAGGGTCCAATACCTCTTCCGGTTGTCCCTATCTTGTTTCCGTTATTTTCATTGATATTATCAAGGAGTTTGTGGTAGGGCATAATCAGGTGTGCATTATGACTTATAAACAGCCTGCCCTCAACATCTATCCCGTTTTTGCGGAGAAGCTCAATCTCATCAAGAAGAGCATTTGGATCTATTACAACACCGTTCCCTATAACGCAGATTACATTTTCTCTTAAAATGCCCGAAGGTATCAGGTGAAGGATATATTGTTTATCGCTGATTCTAACAGTATGACCTGCATTTGCACCGCCCTGGTAGCGGGTTACAATGTCATAATTTTCACTCAGAATATCTACAATCTTTCCTTTTCCCTCGTCTCCCCACTGGCTTCCGACTAGAACAGTTACTCGCATTTAAGACTCTTTATTTAAAATTCCCAAAATAAAAACTCCGAATAAAATCCGGAGTTCAAAACTACATAAAACTGATTTTATGAAGAAATTAATTTGAAAAACTTTTTATGGCATCATCTACATTGTCGTAAAATTCAAAAATTGTGATGAGCTTGGTGATAATCAAAAGACTTTCAATTTTTTCTGTTACACGGGCAAGTTTCAGGTTTCCGCCTGCTTTTTTCATAGTTGTTAACCCTCCGATCATCATTCCAAGTCCGGAGCTGTTCATGAATTTAACATCAGAAAGGTCAACTACTATATTTTTCTTTCCCTCGTCAATCAGTTTATGGAGTAAATCGTTGAATTCTTTAGTATCTTCACCGCCCATCACATTTCCCTTTAACTCTATGATGACGGCTTCGTACCTTTCATTGACTTTTGTTTTCATTAAACAACTCCTAAAATTTTTTCCGTTAAATTTAAGTTAATAGGAGTAACAATGCAAGTTTAGCCATAGCCGCTAAAGGATTATTTTTAGGTTATATATTACGTTTTTATTGAATAATTTTAGGGAACCTGTACTCAAATTTTACGTCTAAAAAGATGAATACGAAAAATACAAAGAAAGATTTGCAGAACGCTCAAATACTAAACCTTGACGACGATTTCTCTTTAGTAAAACGTTTTATTGACGGCGATGAATCCGCGTTTGCTGTTCTTGTTCAGCGGCATAAAGAAAAGATCAGAAATATAATCTACCTGACGATGAACAACTCAAATTCCGTGGATGATATTGCGCAGGATGTTTTTTTGACGGTTTACAGGAACCTGAACAATTTCAGGTTTGAATCACAATTCACCACCTGGCTCTACCGGATAACGGTGAATAAGTGCAAAGATTATATGAGAAAGATTAAAATAAGAAATATTTTTACACCGATAAAAGAAGCCGAAGGCAAAACAGAGGATATTATTACTCCCGAAAGTAATGATATTTCCGCCATTGTCCACAAAGCTATCGGCAAATTGCCTGAGAAATTAAGAGTTCCGCTGCTTTTAAAAGATATTGAAGGCATGAGTTACCAGGAGATTGCCGAGACCGTTCAATGTGAAATAGGAACTGTGAAATCGAGGATCTTCAGAGCAAGGGAAGGATTGAAAGATATCCTTAAACCTTATGAAGAGGAGCTGATGTTATGAGAAAATTATATGCAAAATATGAAATTTTATCTGCCTATCTCGACGGTGAATTATCTGCCGGGGAGGCTAAAGAGTTAGAAGAAAAAATAGAAATTTCAAAGGACCTGCATGAAAAGCTAGATGAATTAAAGCGGATTAAACAATTGACCGTTTCATCCGTTAAAAGGCTTCCTGAGGCACCGTATTTTGAGACGAGGCTCTCTGCCGGCCTTAACCAAAAAGGAGGCTTTTATGAGAGGTTCCGTAAATGGATACCTGCTGTCAGTTTCAGTGCACTTGCTGTCGTTTTAATGGTATTCCTGAAGTTTAATCCTGGTGTAATAGACAGACTGGTTGAAGAACAGAAGAGCAACCTTGCAGGTTTTTACCAGGAAAACCTCAGACCTCTATTCTATGCTTCCGATCTTTCAAATGAAGACGTGTTTAATTTTGCATTTTCAAAACAGCTCCCGCTTGATAAATCCAACGGACAATATCTGAAGCTTGGATATGACCAGGGCGGAAAAGAATTCTTTGAGATTAAGACATCGGGTAACAACGTTCCGGTGAATAACCTCGCAAAGTTTACCGCAACTCTTAAGCTTAATAATGCGCAGAAACGTCAGGTTGATTCTATTCTTGAATCTTATGCCGGGGACATTCAGACGCAGGTGCTGGTTAATGATAAAAACACTGTGGCAATCAACCCGAACCTTTGGAATTATAATAAGGCAATCGTTGCCGATATAATGTCTTTTGCCCGAGATGCGAACAGGGAGGAGTTCAATAAGATCGTTCCGGCCGGGTATTTCGCATATGATAATCCCGATGTGAGAACCATTGTTAACAAAGTTAAGGACAATAAAGACAACAATTACATATTTTTCACTCCCGACACAATCTTTTCCGAACACTATGATTTTGACAAGGAGAAGTTCAAAGAGGAAATGGCAAAGGCCAAAGAGGAAATGAGGAAGGGAATGGAGGAGGCCAATAAATCTTTCCGGGAAATGAAAATAAACCTGAAGCTTGACAGCAGTTTTAACCGGCTGAAAAATGATCCTTCCTGGAATAAAAACTTTAAAGTCTTCATCGATTCAAATATATGCAGGGTGCATATGTCCGATATATCTATCCCTGATATACAGTTTCCTGATTTCGACAGCATTTCTGCACAGGTTGAAGAGGCGCTAAGGAATATACCTCAGATCATTATTGATATGCCGGGCGGTAAGGGACAAAAAAGTTATTCTTTCAAATATGAATTCAGCGATTCTGCCGGCACTCCGGTAAGAGTTCAGATTCCGAATGTCGATTCCATCCTGAAAAGTATTGGAGTTTTCGGGGGTGATTCGCTGATGTATAATGATAAAACATATCATTTTTTACCTGATTCGATGGCTTCAATGTTCAAAATGTTCGATGATTCACTGATGCATTTTAATAAGGATGAATTTAAGAATGAGATGAAACAGCTGCAGAAAGAGATGGAAAGGATGAGAGAGGAAATGAAGCGCCTTAGGATAGAGATACACCAGGATACCTTACAAAGAGAGGGAGACGATAACTCGGTTGAAATATAAATAAATAGCTCTTTTGCCGGAAATTCAGCGGTTTTTTATCTATTAAAAGCCGTTCCCATCATACATATTACCCGTTCATAACTCTTTTCTTTACTAAATGCAGGAATTCCTTTAATTTGACACCGGATATATGGCTGAAGACCGTCTTTGAATGGAAAAATTATAATAGTATTTTAGTCTGAAAAATTAACTTAAATGAAGATGATAACCGCAAATCTCACAAATAACCTGAAGTTCAGACTGTTTATGGGGATAGCTGTTATTTTATTCTTTTTTAAGATATTTGTTCCGGCAGGGGATTCACCCGGCTATAATATCATAAATGAAATTCTGGTTGCATTAACAGTTATTTCCCTGATTGTCTATCTGATAGAGTTAATGGGTTATAAGAAAATCAATCCGATCTCTATGGTGATGAATGTTGGGATCCTCAATGCAATTATATTTTTCATGATAAGTTTTTCAGGCTCAATACTGAACCTCTTCTTCGATAATCTTCAGGGACAACCGGGACTTGTATTCAGGATAATCAGCTTCTTTTATGTTTTCCTAATCCTGAGCTTCCTTGCTTATATATTTCTTACATTCAGGGAACTCTTCTTTCTGAAACAGAACAGGAACCTCAATACTTATTTCAATACAATGGTTGTTTTCTTTATCCTTGCTTCGCTCTCGTCCGCATTTGATACGCTGCCTGATCTGTCCTTTATAAAAAATACATTCTTCATTATCTCCATATTACTTATAGCAATCAATTCTGTAAGGATATCATGGATAGCTTTCCTGCAGAAAAAAGAAAAAATATCTCTTCTCATTATATCGATAGTTATCGCCGTGCTGTTCATTGTAAACCTTGTCAACAGCAGCGGTGAAAATATTCATTACAAGATGCTGGCTTCTTTTTCACCTTCGCTGGCCCGGTTTCTTAATATCCTTATGATATACGGCGCTATATATTTCAGCGTATTGTTTTTTACAACGCTATTTCATCTGCCGACGGCTGAAGCTTACGACAGGAAAGCCCAGGAGGTTTCCTCTCTTCAGTACTTCAGCAAGCTGATTACCGAGGTCCTCGATTTTAACGATCTTGCCGAAACCGTAACGGATATTGCTACAAGGGTATGTAACGCCGATGCTTCCTGGATATTATGGAGCGGGCAGAAGGAATTTACAACGATTGCTCATAAAAATATCGGTTACATTGATGCAAGGGAATTGTCGAATTTTATTTATAAAAACGTTAAGAATAAACCGTCGAATGGTACGGAAGTGCTTTCTTTGGAAAAATTTGAAAAGATATCCTCGCTGAGTGAAAATTACTTAAGCGTTGCAGTATCGCCTCTTAAGATCCATAATGAACTGAAAGGCTATCTTATCGTAGCGAAGAAGAACAGCTCGATCTTCAATGATGAGGATATTAATGCTATAAATACTTTCTCCGACTATGCTACAGTTGCTATCGATAATGCCGCGCTGGTTGAGGAATCAATCGAAAAAGAAAGACTGGAGAAAGAGCTCGATGTTGCTCGGGAAGTGCAGCGTAAGATTCTGCCATCAAGGCATCCCGAATATATTGGGCTTGAGATATCGAGTGTATTTATCCCCGCATTCGAAGTAGGCGGCGATTATTATGATTTCTTTGAGATCAGCGAAAGTAAGCTTGGTTTTGTTATTGCAGATGTATCAGGTAAGGGAATATCAGCCGCATTTATTATGGCTGAGGTTAAAGGGATCTTTGAATCGCTTTCCCAAACCATCACCAAACCTAAAGATATTTTAATCAGCGCCAATAAAATACTTAAACGTACACTCGACAGGAGCAGTTTTGTTAGTGCAGCTTACGGGATTATTGACAGGGAGAAGGAGACTTTAACTATTTCCCGCGCCGGGCACTGCCCTGTGATCCTTATCCGCAACGGACAGGCCGAGACTTTACGCCCTTCCGGCATAGGACTTGGTTTAAACTTTACGGAACATTTTGATAATTCCCTGGATGAAACCAAAATAAATCTTGATGATGAAGACCTGATTGTCCTTTATACAGACGGGATTACAGAAGCAAAAAATACTGACCTGGAAGATTTCGGTCTGGACAATTTCGAAAAGATCTTAATAGAGAATGCAAAAGCATCTCCCGATGAAATAGCAAATAAAGTAATCCGGGAGGTAACTGTTTTTTCACAAAGTCATTCGCAATATGACGATATTACCCTGGTAATATTTAAATGGAAATCAAAAATTAAATCTGATGGAGAAAAAGAATGGCAGAGTTCAGCACTTCCATTAAAGATAAAGGAAATGTAAGTATAATCTATCTTAATGGGTACCTTGATGCACATACAGCACCGCAGCTCGAAACTAATTTTTCAGAGCTCATCGATCGTGATAAATATAATATCGTGGTGAACTTTACAGATTTGCATTATATAAGTAGTGCAGGATTAGGCGTGTTTATGGCTTATATCGAAAAGATACGTGAGAATGAAGGAGACATTAAACTTTCCAGCATGAGCGATAAGGTTTATAATATCTTCGACCTTCTGGGATTTCCGCTCCTTTATGAAATCTTTAAATCTGAAGATGAAGCCATCAGTAAATTCAAAGAGACCGGAAACGTTGAAAACAAAAAATAACATAGATAAAAAACTTAAGATTCAAAGCAGGACAGAAAATCTTTCTGTCATACGGGAATTTATTCAATCTGCTGCTGAGGAGGTTGGAATGAAGCCCGGTGTGACTGAAGATGTAATGCTTGCTGTGGATGAAGCCTGCACAAATATAATGAAGCATGCTTATAAGTCTTATCCCGATGGCGAAATACTTTTAAAGCTGAAGTATTCTGACCATAAGCTGACGATCATAATAGTGG
>DATFVA010000066.1:0-3673 GCA_035260565.1 Ignavibacteriaceae bacterium
AGAGTGTTGGTGGATACAGAAGTGTTAACACAATGAATAAAGCAGCCCCGCTCTTTTTAAACATTGCCGTTCCCGTTTTATTAAGAAAATTTACCTCTGAAGCTTTAAGATAACTCCCGGTCTTAAAGTGTATAAATCTAACTTATGAAGAAAAAATTAAAGTTTAAAGCAAATAACGGGACGGAGAGATGGAAGTGCCGCTATGCTTAAAATCACCATTCTTTTTTTTCTAAAAAAATATAACCTGAAATACTTGCGTAGTTAAATAACTACGCTTATATTTGTAGTCAAATAACTACACTAAGTAATAAAGAAATGAAATTAAGAAGAGACATATTCCAAGCCATTGCGGATCCGACAAGAAGGGCCATACTTCTGCTTGTTGCTTCGCAGGCTATGACGGCAGGTTCATTAGCAGCAAACTTTGACACCGCAAGACCGACAGTTTCAAAGCATCTTCAGATCCTGACAGAGTGCAAACTGCTTGAACAGGAGAAGCATGGCAGAGAAATTTACTATCACTTAAATCCGAAAAAGATAAAAGAAATAGCCGACTTTATTGAACCGTTCCGCAAATTATGGGATGAAAGGTTCAATAAACTGGAAGCAGTAATGAAAAAATATAAGGGAAAGGCATAGGTTAACATGGTACAGAAAACAAAAGTAATTGCCGAAGACGGCAAACAGGAAATAATGATAACAAGGGAATTTGATCTGCCGGTGGATTTACTTTTTAAGGCCTACACAGATCCGGGTCTTCTTGAGCAATGGATGGGAACGAAAGTGCTGAAACTTGACAGCAAACCTCATGGCAGCTACCGGTTTGAGACTAAAGATGAGCAGGGGAACGTAGTATTTAAAGCAAATGGAGTGATCCACGAGTTTATTCCGGATCAAAAAATCACACGAACATTTGAAATGGAGAATTCTCCATTTGCTATTCAGCTTGAGTTCCTGGAGTTTGAAAAAGTTACAAACGACACCTGCAGGTTAAAAATGCAGTCGGTATTCCGCTCGACAGCATTGCGTGACCAGCTGCTTCAGATGCCCTTTGCTCAGGGCATAAATATGGCGCATAACCGCCTTCAGAACATCGTTAACAAATTGAAAAAAGCAGTATGATAGAAAGAAATGGCAAACCTGTAAACGGGAAGGGAGGTAAAATAATCTATTGGGTCTCCACTCTCTGGCTTTCATTAGGGATGGTATCAACTGCTATGGTGCAGCTGCTCAGAGTAAGGTCCGAGGGAGCGGTGTCACCTCCCGGGGTATACGGCATTGTGCATCTGGGATATCCTGTTTATTTTTTAACAATAATTGGCGTCTGGAAAATGTTGGGTACGGCGGCAGTTCTGATACCTAAATTCCCTATACTAAAAGAATGGGCTTATGCCGGCTTCTTTTTTCTGATGACCGGAGCGATTTATTCTCATATCGCATCGGGCGATACTATAATTGATCTGCTTCCCGGATTGCTGCTGCTGGTGCTTACTCTTGTGTCATGGTATTTCAGACCGGTGGAAAGAAAGGTTTTAGCAAACAGTTAGTAAATAACAATCAGGATTAAAAATGGATAAAAATAAAAGCAAAGTACTTATCGGAACATTGAAGAACCGTTTTGAAAAAAATGTGGACCGTCATAAAGGAATTAAATGGGCGGAAGTTGAAGCAAGACTGGAAAAGAATTCAGGTAAACTGGCGGCGCTGAATGAAATGGAAAATACCGGCGGTGAACCTGATGTTGTCGGGTATGATAAAAAGTCGGGGGAGTATATTTTTTACGACTGTTCAGCCGAGAGTCCCAAAGGCCGCAGAAGTTATTGCTACGACCGTGCAGCCCTGGAAGCAAGGAAAGAAAACAAACCAAAGAATAATGCTGTTGATGCGGCAGCTGATATCGGTATTGATCTTTTAACGGAAGACGAGTACCGTGAGCTTCAGAAACTCGGAGAATTCGATTTGAAAACATCGAGCTGGATAAAGACTCCCGATAACATAAGGAAACTCGGCGGAGCCCTCTTCTGCGACAGGCGCTACGACACTGTATTCACATATCATAACGGAGCCGATTCCTACTATGCCGCCCGCGGCTTCCGCGGCTCACTAAGAGTATAATCGCGGACTGCAATCAACCTCACCATTGAACGAACTGTAAAGCGAAACGCCGTTTCGCTTACCCTGTAAAACGAAACGACTGTTTTTACCCCCGCCACTGCGGGGGTCGCTTATTTATATTTCAACCCCATATTGATTTTAAATATTTTCCGGCATAAGTTTGGTGTATCCCTTTATAGTATAGGGATACAAACAATAATCTTCTCCGGGAGGAGAAAATGAGCAGCGATATTCTCAATCAGCTTGCACAGATAGGCTTATCGGGGAGAGAAGCCGAAGTTTATATGGCACTTCTTCAGCGTAAAGAATTTACCGCGCCCGAGTTAACCAGGATTACCACAATAACACGCACAAAGATCTATGAAATTCTTCAGAAATTAATTCACAAAGGTATCTGCACAGAGAATATCAGGAACGGCAGCAAGATATATTATGCAATAGAACCGAAGATCGCCCTCCGCAATATCATCATAAACTATGAACGGATCATTGAAGAGAAGAAGCTTAGCTATGAACAGAAACAGAAAACACTGATAGAGCAGAAGAGAAGGGCAGCGGAAGAACTCGGGAAGAAGCTGACAAGTCTCCATAAAGATAACAAAAATAATAAGGCTCCCCTCGATTATGTGGAAGTTCTTACCGATCTGATGCATATAAGAGCAAGATGGAATGAGCTGCAGAAATCGGCACGTAGACAAATGCTTGTATTCAGTAAAGCTCCCTATTCCGTTACTCCTGAAGAAAATATGGAAGATGAATCTTCAATAATTAAAAATGGGGTTGAGTACAGAACTATTTATGAATTCGGCGGAATAAAAGGAAAAAAGAGGAGAAAACAATTTCTGGATATGACTGCCGGTTATCAGGAGATAGGGGAAAAACTCAGGGTTATTGAGACCCTGCCAATGAAGATGGCTATAATAGATGAAAAACTGACCATGCTTGCACTGGACGATCCGGTATCTTTAAAACCAGGCATCACTACGATGATAATAAATCATCCTAAATTTGCATCGTCTCAAAAGGAGGTCTTTGAAGCTTTCTGGAACAGGGGTATGGTACTGGAAGACTTTAATAAATGGTAAAGTAAAAATTTAAATTCAAGTCCATATTAACTGTAACTATGTTCACTAAAACCAACCGGAGGATAGTTATGAAAGTAGTTCTACTGGTTCTTGTTTTTCTCGTTCAGGCAATATCATTTCCTCAAAACAATGTGCCAAAAGCCGGGGAGGTTTCCTCAAAAAACGTATTTAATAACAACCCCCTCAGATCCATTATGTTTGAAAATACAGCCAAGGTTAAAGATATAACTGTACTCGATTTCGATTCTTCCAATACAATGTTCACAAGCAATTTCCCTTTCGCCGATAGCTACTCGCTTTCACTCAGCGATGCGGGCGACCTTGCCTTCGTCGGCTCGGGCGGGGGAATTTTCGTTACCGATATAAGCGATCCTGCTAACCCTCAGGTGATCTCAGAAATCAGAACAAGGTCGCTTGTTGATTTCTGCAGGTTCGACCCGGAAACAAACCGCCTGTATGTGTGTGCTTATTTT
>DATFVA010000067.1:0-2813 GCA_035260565.1 Ignavibacteriaceae bacterium
CCGGGGACTATGATAAGTGATTCTTCCATCAATCATCCAGTGGTTTGTTATTCCAAATTCGGATGCGAAATTATTATTTATGAAATATGCTGCTGATTCGCTCCCGTAATCAAACCAGTATTCCAATTCCAGTTCTTCTTGTTCAAGAGTTAGATACACGATCGTTTCATCTATAAAATCGTCTCTGTGAGCGGATATTTCCGTGAATGGTACACCGGCGAACACAATAATAATGATCAGTATTCGCATAAAACCAGCAGTAACGAAATCTAATAACATTTAATACTTTTTATTTAGCAGTTTAAGTATTACCCTGCAATCCGTATGTGACGAAGCTTTTCAAAGATTCAAACCACCTCTGAAAATCAGGGTGATTCAGGAGCAGAACTTGCTTTAAGAAGATATAATGCTTAATATTTCTTATCTGGATTCAATCTTAATAACTAAAATGGTCAAATTTTATCTGATTTATGATTAATAATGAAAAGAAGACAAAAAAAAGTGTTCCCGCTGGAAATAAAAACTTAATAACAGGGAAGAATATCTTAATTGCAGCAGGAATCATAATTATAATCGGAGTTATGATATGGCAGGGGATAGCGGCAGCAGGTGTTCCTGATGCTGCAGACCATAGTCTGAGTACAGGAGCTGCAATTCTCAGCTGCGGTCTGCTTGTTTTCAGAGAAGGATTGGAAGCGATCCTGGTTCTTGCAGCTATAACTGCTACAATCGGACGTGCCCATAAGCAGAGTTATTCGCAGGGGATTATCATAGGCGCCGGTCTTGGATTGGCCGCCTCACTGATTACATGGTTTGTTGTTGTTGCAGTTATATCTGCAATAAATCTTCCTGAACTCGATCTTCAGGCAGCCACCGGACTTCTTGCAATTGCTGTTCTGCTTCTTGTAATGAACTGGTTTTTCCATAAGGTATACTGGACGGGATGGATATCGAACCACACCAACCGCGGAAGAAGGCTGATGGATTCAAAAGAAGAGAAGGATAGGAACGGGCTTTCGGGGGGCTTTCTTCTTTTAGGTTTTACTGCAATCTACAGGGAGGGCTTTGAAGTTGTTCTTTTTCTTCAGCAGCTCAGACTTGAAGCGGGGAACGGGTTAGTGCTTGCAGGGGTGGGAGTAGGTTTAATTCTTACAGCCATTGTTGCCGTACTAACATTCATTGCAAATGAGAAACTTCCTTATAAGAAAATGTTAATACTTACCGGCGTTATGCTGGGAGTAGTTTTGCTGGTGATGGTGGGAGAGAGCGTTCAGGAGATGCAGCAGGCAGGATGGATACCCGCTACATCAATCGGAATTTCCTTTCCTGAATGGATAGGGATGTGGTTTGCGGTGTTTCCGAATATCCAGGGACTTGCTGCGCAGGGAATTGCCTCTCTGCTGGTTATAGGGTCATACATATCTGCAGAATATCTTCGTAGATGGAAGCCATCCCGGCTGAATACATAATTGGGTGCATCATTCATCATGATTATCATTATTAATTCAAAGATTATGAATCAGCATATTATTTCTTTTCCTTCCCAACTTTTTTTAAATTTTCTGTACCTTCTATCCTGGGTATAAGTGCACGAATAAAGGCATTTTCCAGGACACTCCCGATTGTCGCCCAGATATCAGGAGAGGGATTATCAAAGCTGCCGCTAAATGGAATTTTTGCGGCAAGTTGTTTAGTATCTTTATTTTTAAATAAACCAGTTACTGCACCAACTATAGTTTCCCAGAATAACTTTAACGGATTCTTAATATCCTCTTTAAGGCTTAAGACCTTCATATTCTTAAAAAATGGTTTCACATATCCTTCGAACTTCCCATTTGCTGCAGCAAATTCTCCCACAACCTCGAATGTTCCGCTTTGAACATCAAATTTTCCATAGGCTTTTATAAAGTTGTTCAGCTTAACCAGATCAACATTTGTTAATTTAGCAGCTAAATCAAATGTAGGCTCTTTTAAATAAGGATTAATATTAGCTTTCAGAGTAAAATGGCCTGTATGCATTGCATTTCCTTTTGCATCTATTGAAGCAATCAATGTTTTGGACAGGTTTTTACTGTTTGTGAGATTTGTTGCTGTTGCGTAAATATTATCCAGGTAGATATCCACTTTGGGATCACTATGAAAATTCCGGAAATGAACTTCACCGTTTATAATTTCAAAACGATTTATCTTCAGCGGAAATAATTGCTTCACCTTGTCTGTCCAGGAAGTATCGATTGATTGTTGAGACTGTTTTTTTGTAGGCCCTGAGACAAAATTTAATTTCGGATTATAAAGCGAAATCTCGCCTACAAGTGATCCCTCAAATAAAGCTCCCCATTCCACAGATAAATCGAGCTGCTTTGCCGAAAAGAAGGGTACTGGAACTTTGCCTGATGTTTTTAATAATTTAACATCCTGAATTTTATATGCACCCCTCCATAAATTCAAATCTACATCTCCTATTGAACCGGTATATTCTGGTATACTGTTAAGGACATTATTTACGTAGTCTTTAATTATGTAAGGCAGTGCAATCCTTATCCCGATAAGAATAAGAATTATGATTCCTATTATTATTAAGCTCTTATTGGAAATATTAAAAGTATTTTTAATGAATTTGAATTTCATTAATAATTAAGCTTAAAGTTTTATCCAAGATCAGTAATTTTTTCAGCCGGGAAAGTGGCTTCCGGCATTTGGCCCGGGTAAGACTAATAATTGTGTGAATGCTCACTTAATCTTTGTACTGAGCAAACTTTTTTGAAAGTAACTAACCTTAACCTGGCAGATCCTTTGGTTATTTTTTCTTAACA
>DATFVA010000068.1:0-9507 GCA_035260565.1 Ignavibacteriaceae bacterium
GGACAGGAAGTTGCAACACTCCTGAACGGAAGCCTGATGGCCGGTGCGCATAATGTTAATTTTGATGCCTCCAGATTAACCAGTGGTGTATATCTCTACAGGATTGATGCCTCCGGTGCAGATGGAAGTAATTTTACTTCAGTTAAGAAAATGATCTTAACCAGGTAAAAATTCCTTACTTACAAAAGCCGGCCTGGAAACAAGCCGGCTTTTTTTATACCCAATTTACCTGCCGAAGTGAAGTACAGGCAGGTCACCCATTCAACGATGCAATCTTTCGTCGAATAGAATTCTTATTTGTCAACCCGCTCGCCCCGGAGACTGTGGAAATCTATTTTATCCTGTAAATCTGCGTGCCTTTTTCAATCATACAATCAGCCAATCAATTGATCATCCAATCTGCAATCTGTAATCTCGCATCATACATTCATACCCCATACACCCATACACCGCATTCATTCATACCCGCGGGAGTTTTTTTTGTGAGTTCATTGATAATTGAAATCATGTTTTGTAGATTGAAATGAGTTCTGGAAAAATTTTATAAGTGGAAAACTTTTTTACTTCCTTAAAATATTCTCCTATGAATTTTAAAATCTGGACCCAAAACGGTACCATTCTTAACAAACTATCACTGTTTCATATTATTCACTCATTCCATATCAGGAGGTATAAAATGACGCGAAAGCTTCTATTTACATTTTTTGCTCTTGTAGTTGGTTTATCATTTGTACTGTCTCAAACAGCAAATGCACAAACCAATTCTGCTGAAATCACACCCAATATTGGTAATGGCAGCAATGCACCCCACGGAATAAATGCTATGTGGGATCTCGAGCTGACCTTCAACCTAAATACGGCTACTGGTGCTGCAGGCAATGCAGGAGCTGAATTTGACGGTACTTATTTATATACAACACGGTGGGCCTCTAACCTTATCCATAAATATGATATGTCCGGCAACCTTGTTGAAGAATTTTCAATCCCTGGCGTTTCGGGATTGAGGGATCTGGCATTTGATGGCACTTATTTTTATGGCGGTGCCGCCGCTAACACTATCTATCAGATGGATTTTACTACAAAGACTTTGGTCGGAACGATTTCAAGCCCTGTAGCAGTAAGATTCATTGCTTATGATGAAGACAATGATGCTTTCTGGTGCGGAACTTGGTCAGATAACCCGACTCTGGTTAGTCGTACGGGTGCTAATCTGGGTTCAATTACTACCGGTTTAACAGGTCAGTACGGAGCTGCTTATGATAATGTAAGTTCAGGCGGACCTTATCTCTGGCTGTTCGACCAGGGTACTACTGGTGCTTGCCCAGGAAGCTTGATGATGATTCAGTACGATATCGCAACTGGTACGGCTACTGGTGTCTCTCATGATGCCTGCGCAGATCTGACTGATGGAATTGCCGGTGGTCTATTTTCAACCGTTGATTTTGTGGCCGGAAAGTTTTCCATTGGTGGTGTAGAGCAAAGCAATTCCGGTCTTGATGACACATTCTTCATATATGAAGTTGGTGATGTCGGTACTACTTCAACTCCTATTTCGGTTGTTCGTGAAGATCTTAATAATGATTTTATTCCTGATCATTTAGGTGAAACTTTCACAGTTCAGGCTGTTGTAATTTCTCCTAATTTTCAAACTGTTAACATCTCATATTTTATTGATGATGGCACAGGCGGAATCGATGTTTTCCACGCTGGCTCAACTTCTCCTGCTTTAAATCTCGGCGACGAAGTAATGGTTACGGGTGAAGTTCAGCAGTTTAGCGGAATGACTGAAATTGTTCCTGCAGATGTTGCAGATATAGTAGTTGTAAGTACCGGAAATCCGGTTCCGGATCCAATTGTATTGACTCTCGGTCAATATTTTGCATCTCCGGAAATGTATGAAAGCAGACTGGTTGGATTCATGAATCTTTCCAAGGCCGGAGGAACATGGCCTGCAACCGGTTCGAACGCAACGATCCAGATGACAGATGGTTCTGATACTATCGATGTCTTCCTTGATAAAGATACCGATATAGATGGTACTACGGAACCGGCATGGCCAAGAGATATAGTTGCAATAGGAAGTCAGTACTCAACTGCGACTCCTCCGAATGACGGATACGAAGTCGATCCCAGGTACTATGACACTGATTTTCTGCCCCCCGGAACTTTGCCGGTTGAATTAACTTCTTTTACTGCTGCTGCTAACCTGAATTCTGTTGTAATGAACTGGAATACCGAATCAGAAATCAATAATCATGGTTTCGAAATCCAGAGAGATAACGGCAGCGGGTTTATTACAGTTGGATTTGTACAGGGTCAGGGTACTTCCACTCAGCCCCATTCCTATTCATATATAGATCAGAATCTGCCGGTAGGCCACTATACTTACAGATTAAAACAAATGGATTTCCAGGGTACATTTATGTTTAGCTCTGAAGTATCCGTTGATATATTCCCTGCAAGTTATTCTCTTGCACAGAATTACCCCAATCCATTTAATCCATCAACTATCATCAATTTTAACCTGAAAGTTGATTCAAAAGTAACCCTGAAAGTATTTAATATACTTGGTCAGGAAGTTGTTCAGCTGGTTGGCGGAGCAATGACGGCTGGTTATCATCAGGTCGATTTTAATGCTTCTAAACTGAATAGCGGCGTATATCTGTATCGCCTGGAAGCAGCAGGAATTGACGGTTCTACGTTCTCAGCAGTTAAGAAAATGATGCTCACCAAGTAAAGATTTCTTTTTTCGTCAAAAAGCCGGTTTTTACACCGGCTTTTTTTGTTTATTCCTGAATCCATTAATTTTTAATCCATTGCTACTTCTTTTCGAATTTAATAATTTTACAACGGTTTTTATTAACAAAGAGCGTAAAAATGAAATATTTTATTCTATCTGTGCTGTTTACCGGGGCAATGCTGTTAGACGGGTGCAGCAGTAAATCTGCTGATGATTATATGAAAGCGGCAAAGCAAAATGTTATGAACAAGAATATGACAGAAGCTGTCAGTAATTATCAATCTGTAGTGAATGAATTTCCTGAAAGTCCTCAGGCACCTGAGGCACTGTTTCAGGTTGCAACCTTATACCAGAATAAAATGGTAACTAATCTCTCTGACAAGGAGTCCTTCAAAAAAGCGGAAGAAACTTTCCGTGAAGTTTATAATAAATATCCGGATGATTCCAAAGCCCCGATGGCATTGTTTCTTTCAGGATTTATTCTGGCAAATGATCTTAAGAATTTCGAGAGTGCAACTTCAACCTACAATCTTTTCCTTGAAAAATATCCAAAGCACGAACTGGCGACGTCCGCCAGAGAAGAACTTCAAAATATGGGCTTAAGTCCTGATCAGATACTGCAGAACAAATCTCAGAAAAATATATAGATGGCTAAGGCTGCGCAGGATTATAAGAATTATCTTAACCCCTCAATTGTCTCCAAATTAAATTCACTGGAATTAAAAGCCAGGCTTGTGGTAGAAGGTTTTATGGTAGGACTCCATAAAAGTCCCTATCATGGCTTCAGCGTTGAATTCACGGAACACCGGCCGTATATGCAGGGGGATAGTCTGAAAGACATTGACTGGAAAGTATACGGTAAATCGGACAGGTTTTTCGTCAAACAGTACGAGGAAGAGACAAATTTGAAGAGCTACATTCTCCTCGATTCAAGTAAATCTATGAAATATAGCTCAGGCAAAAATGTTTCTAAGCTTGATTACGGTGTAATGCTTGTTGCCGCACTTAGCTACCTGATGATAAAACAGAAGGATGCGGTGGGACTGACAGTCTACGCTGATGAAATTAAAAGTTATTTTCCCCCAAAAGCGGCAAAAGCATATTTGCAGGAGATTCTGAAAAAACTTAGTTCCCTGGAAGCTTCAAGCAGGACAAATACTGCATCCTGCCTTAATTCTATTGCTGAAAAAATTAAAAGGAGGGGTCTGGTTATAATCGTATCTGATTTGTTCGACGATGTGAAGTCTATTTTATCGGCATTAAAACATTTCAGGTATCAGAAGAATGAGGTCATAGTCTTCCAGCTTCTCGATCCTGCTGAACGAAGTTTTTCGTTCGGAAATGATGCAGTGTTTAAAGACCTCGAGACGGAAGAGGAAATGACTACACGTCCATACCAGATACAAAAAGCCTACCAGCAGGCTATGAAAGACTTTGTTGAAACAATTAAGAAGGAATGCCTTAATTCCAATATAGAATATAACCTCATAGATACTTCAATGCCGTTCGATAAGGCCCTCTTCAGTTACATACAGAAAAGAAGTATGCTCTATTAAATAGACTCTTCAGGAGCCCGGCTTTTACTGAGCTAGTTTTTTTATCACCTCAACGTATTTATCTGATAAACTTTGTGAAGCATCTTTATCCTTAGCTTCTGTAATGATCCTGATGATCGGTTCCGTGTTTGACTTTCTGAAGTGAACCCAGTGATCCGGGAAATCAATTCTGAGCCCGTCATCAATATTAATTTTTTCTGCTTTATATTTTTCTGCCAGTAAAGAGATTATCGCATCGGGATTATTCTCCCCCGTCATTATTTTCTTCTTGGTAATAAAGTAGGATGGGAGCGATTTCCTAAGCTCGTTCATAGTCAAGCCGGATTCAAGCAGATGCTGAAGTGTGATTGCAATGCCGGCAAGTGCGTCTCTTCCGTAGTGAAGTGCAGGATAGATAACACCGCCGCTTCCTTCACCGCCTATTACTGCATTAATCTCTTTCATTTTTTTAACAACATTTGCTTCACCAACCGGAGAACGGAATACTTTGCAGCCTTCATCTTTAGCAACATCATCGACCCCGCGGGTTGTCGAAAGGTTAACTACCGCATTCCCTTTTTCTTTTGATAATATAAATTTAACGGCTTGTGTGATCGTATTTTCCTCACCAAACGCTTCACCTGTATCAGTGATAAGCACTAACCTGTCCACATCAGGATCTACAACTACTCCAAAATCAGCTTTGTTCTTTTTGACTTCCTTCATAGTTTCAGTAAGGTTTTCCGGGATTGGTTCCGGAAGCCTGGGAAAAATGCCGGTCTTCTCACAATTATATTCTATTACTTCACATCCCAGTTCTCTGAGCAATTCTGGAATAACATAAACCCCGGCTCCGTTTACACAATCAGCAAGCACTTTAAATTTCCTTTTCCTGATGGCCTCTTTGTCAATGTACTTCATTTCAAGTACGTCATGCATATGTTTCTTAATACCTTCAGCATAAAAAGTAGTTTTGCCTATTTCGTCCCAGGTTTTGTATTTATTCTGGCTGAGGTTAAGTATTTCCAGGAGCTCTGTATTTTCTTCCGGTGTCATAAATTGTCCCGTGGAATTGAGGAGTTTAAGTGCATTCCATTCATTCGGATTATGGCTGGCAGAAATAGCAATACCTCCCCGGGCATTCAGGGTTTTAACAGTGTACTGAACCGTCGGAGTGGGGCAGATCCCGATATCGATTACATCGATACCTTTGGCATTTAAAGTGGCTGTAACAATTCTGTTGACCATGTCACCTGTAACCCGGGCATCTCGCCCCACAATAACCTTTCCTTTACCCGTAAAATCGGCGTAGGCAGATGTGAAATTGACTATGATATTAGGATCTAATCCATCGCCTACTATACCACGGATTCCCGAAATACTAACCATCAAAGTGGACATCTATCCTCCGCACATTTTTAAAATTCAAAAAACAAAAATAAGATTATTTCAGCTTATTGTTACCGCTGAATTTTAACAAATATAAACTGCCTGGTTCTCCCCATCCTCCACTCATAAGTTCTAAAAGACAAACAGAGGGAAACCAGCCTGCGTGTCCTGCCGTCGGTTGTTCTCCAGCTACATAAGATTAGGTATCCGCAATCTGTAATCTTGAGTCCTCGGAAACGCTATCTCGTATCGAAAAAATGTAGAAATAATTTACAGGACTGACAAAATGTCAGAGCCCGTATTAAGGACGTATTTGTGCCGTAGTTATGCCGTATTTGTGCCGTAGTTGGGCTCAAAATGAGACAATGGGAAAACAGGGAAAAAACGCAATTTTTAGATAGTGAAAATTTTTACATATGACAAAATGTCAGTGTCTCAAATTAAGAGATAATATTCGCAGTCTGATGTACTGCGGATTATATTTTCCCGTAAGAATTCAATAATTCCGCTTTACACGATTGCCTGTGTTGGATTTCTTCATAAATAATTCCTGGTATTAACGAAGACTATTAGAGATGATACAGCATAGCGTAGGTTTAGCCCATAATCTTTCGATCTGCGGGCATTTTTTTTGTCCGGTCGAATAATCCTATGCCGATTCGTAAACTCTCGCTGCTCATTGAAGCCTGGTTAAGAATAATTCAGGCAATTCTTTTATTTTGGTCAGGCTTATTTTATTGTACTTTAACTATATTTAATAATTATTTCATCGCATTAACAATTACATCAAAATCTTAAATGGATAAACAGCCTCTTCCTTCAAAAATCAGAAAGATAAACCGCCTGCTTGTAAAGAAATTCGGCATTCCTCAAAAGAACCGTATAACTCCCGATCCTGTTGATCTCCTTATTGCTACTATATTATCTCAGAATACGAATGACAGGAATTCATACAAAGCATTTATAAATCTGAAGGAAAAATTCAAAGACTGGGATGAACTTGAGAAACTTCCTGCTTCAAAAATTGAAAAGTATATTAAAGTTGCCGGACTGGGAAAACAGAAATCGAAGGCTATCAAAGGCTTTCTCAGTCAATTAAAAAAAGATAAAGGGAAAATCTCACTGAATTACCTGCGTGAATACAGCAGCTTTGATATTATTGAGGACCTTACCGGATACAGCGGTATTGGGGTTAAGACTGCAAGCTGTGTTCTGCTGTTTTCCCTTGGGAGAAACATCTGCCCTGTTGATACCCATGTTCACAGAACCACCAACAGGATAGGGCTTGTTGAAACCAAATCTCCCGACAAAACTTTTTTTATACTGAACGAAATCCTCCCTGAAGGGATTGCTCATCAGTTTCATACTAACCTTATAAGGTTGGGCCGGGAAATATGCAGACCTGCAAAGCCGTTATGTTCTGTTTGTCCTCTTGTAAATATATGTAAGCACCCTCATAAAAATCTTAATCCGGTAATCAGAAAGGGATCAAATAATTTTATGCTGCTGGATAACGTGTCATGACCCCTTGCTGCAATAACTGCTAAGTATTTGTGACACAGAAGAATATAAGTCCTGATTAAATCCACATTTCTTTTATTTTTGTCTAAATTCACTTAAATTAGATCACTTTAATAATCCATCAAAAAAATTACAGGAGAAGTTTAATGTCAGGACAATTAGGCATTATTGGTTACGATTATCTGGAATTTTATGTAGGTTCTGCCAAAATGTGGGCTTACTGGCACGCAAAAGCTATGGGCTTTCAGCTAAAAGGTTACCTCGGACCTGAAACAGGTGTAAGGGACAGAGTTTCATATTACCTTGTGAAAAACAATCTTCAGTTCGTTGTAACATCATTTGTTAAACCTGCTAATTTTGAAGTTGCCAATTTTATACACCAGCATGGGGATGGAGTAAAACGCTGGTCGTTAAAAGTGAAAGACGTTAAAAAAGCTTTTGATACCGCGGTGGAAAATGGTGGTATACCGGTTAGATCTCCAAAAAAGTTAAGCGATGATAACGGGTATGTTGAAGAAGCAGCAATAAAATTATATGATGATGCCGAGATTGTTTTTATCAACAGGGATAATTATAAAGGAATTTTCAAGCCGGGGTTCAGTGAGCCAAGGATGAAAATTGAAGTTGAAGCTAAAGAAACCGGGCTGAATGAAATCGACCATATTGTGGGTAATGTAAGAACAAATGAAATGAATCTCTGGGAGAATTACATGAATAAAACCCTGAACTTCGAGACCTTCATTGAGTTCGGAGCAGGGGATATATCAACCCAATATTCGGCTCTTCTCTCCAAAGTTGTTCGTTCTAAAGATGGCGCCCCGGTTAAGAACCCGCTTAATGAACCGTATGAAGGACTCAAAAAATCACAGATAGAAGAATATATTGATGAGTATATCGGTTCCGGTATACAGCATATTGCAATTTCAACCGATAATATTCTCACAACGATTGACAACATGAGAAAGAATGGGGTGGAATTCCTGACTGTGCCAGGCTCCTATTATGATATTTTGAAGGAAAAGAAATTAAGTTATATTGAAGAGGATATAGAAGACTTAAGGCAATACGGAATCCTCTGCGATACTGAAGGAAAAGGCTACCTCCTGCAGCTGTTTACAAAGCCGATCGGCGATCGTCCGACATTCTTCTATGAAATTATTCAAAGAAAACAGGGTGCTGAAGGATTCGGACAGGGAAACTTCCAGGCATTGTTTGAATCAATTGAAAGAGATCAGCAGGACAGAGGAAATTTTGACAGAGAATGATCGGATTTAATTTTAAATTTTTTTAATAAATAGCTGGAGGTTTGAAATGCCGTACTATGTTAGATTAGGAAAGGTTCCTCCTAAAAGACATATTACTTTTTATAAACCCGATGGTAAATCACTTTACCGTGAAGAGCTTTTCAGTACTAAAGGCTTTTCTGGAATTTATTCGAATAAGTATCATCTGTATATGCCGCCTCAGGTGGAATCTATAAGAGAAGTAGAAAAGGATACCTCAAATAACTGGGATGATGCTCCGCTGCAGTACTACCATTTCTTCACTGATGCAAAACATCATGACGGAAACTTCCTGAGCGCAAGGAATGTATTCCTTCAGAATGATCACTGCATCATTTCAACCGCTCACATATCTGAGGATACCGGTTTATTCTATCGTAACAGCTATAAGCATGAACTTCTGTTTGTCCATCACGGTGAAGGTGAATTTCTTTCCGAATACGGAAGAATAGAATTCGGTCAGTGGGATTATATTGTTGTCCCGAAAGGCACTACTTACCAGATGAACTTTAATAGTTTTGACGATGTAAAGCTGTTTATAGTTGAATCTGATACTCCTTTCGACATTCCTGCTCATTTCAGGAATGAGTATGGCCAGTTAAAAGAAGATGCACCGTATTATGAACGCGATTTTCGCCCGCCTGAGTTTATGGAACCTGTTGATAAACAGGGCAAGTTTCCCCTGATGCTTAAAGTTTCTAACAGAACTTTTGAATATCATCTTCCGCATCATCCGTTTGATGTTGTAGGCTGGGACGGTTATTTATACCCTTATGCTTTTAACATAAAGGAATATGCTCCGAAGGTGGGAAAGATACATCTTCCTCCTCCTATACACCTGATGTTTACCACTGAACATTTTGTGGTATGTAATTTTGTTCCACGTTTGTTCGACTTTCATCCCCAGTCGATACCGGCTCCCTACTATCACTCCAATGTCGATAGTGATGAAGTGCTGTATTATGTATATGGGGACTTTATGTCGCGAACCGGGGTGAAAGAAGGTTCTATTACTCTCCACCCGATGGGAATTCCTCAC
>DATFVA010000069.1:0-6812 GCA_035260565.1 Ignavibacteriaceae bacterium
ATCTGCAGACGGAAATTTCTTTAACAGGTTTCTCCTTGACAGGATTATCCCATCAAAATTAAGACAACTTTCACCGAATCAAGTCAGTGATTATAATGAGTTTAGCCTTATTAAGGTCCTGTCAGATATTGATATTGCAGATAAATGGATGTCGGAATGGAAATTCAGCGGACCGGCAAAGAGGAGTACCGGATCAAAACAAAATACAGCATCGGCTGAAACGGCCGGGTTTGGGGGGAGCCTGTTCAGCAGCAATGAATTTAATAGTTTTATCGGTGTGCATGAACACGAAGGTACAAAGTACTTCAATAAAGAAAATTTTGAAACTGCTCTCGATTTTATTTATACCCTCTACAACCTTCATTCAGCATTAAGATATAATTCAGGTAAAAAAAGAACCTCGAAACCCGGGAAAGAAGGATCATCAAGTCCCGGACTTGAAAAATATATCCTGGATGAATTAAAGGGATCGGATCAGTTCTTTAGTTATTTAAAAGCCCTTGCCCGAGAAAAAGGATATAAACTTGAAGAACTGAAAAAGGTGTTCACTTCTTCAGTTGAAAAGAAGCCCGGGCTAAGTACGAAGAATAAACCCTCGGTAAAGAATTCAAATATAAAATCAGTAACTAAAAAAAGAGGAAAAGGTGACTAGAAAAATTGCTCTACTTTTCATGGCGATACTTATTATTACAGGGAAGAACACAAAGGCACAGTTTAATTTACAGCAGGCATTTCCTAACCTGACATTTTCCAGTCCTGTGGATATGCAGTATGCTCCTGACGGCACTGACAGACTCTTTGTTCTCGAACAATCCGGTATCATTAAAGTTTTCGAGAATAACGGCAATACAACAACAGTTAAGACCTTCCTTGATATTACAGATAGGGTCACAAGCGGAGGTGAGACTGGACTCCTCGGACTCGCATTTCATCCTGATTATGCGAACAACGGATATTTTTATGTTGATTATACCACTCCCAGTCCTTTAAGAACGCACGTTTCAAGGTTCCAGGTAACTTCAAATCCTGATTCAGCTGATAAAAGCAGTGAGCTTGTTCTGCTTGAAGTTAATCAGCCTTTTTCAAATCATAATGGAGGAAGAGTTAGTTTCGGTCCCGATGGATACCTGTATATCGGCCTTGGTGACGGCGGTTCCGGAGGCGATCCTAATGATAATGCTCAGAACAAAACCGTCCTTCTGGGAAAGATATTAAGGATCGATGTAGATAATCCTGCACCACCCTTAAATTACGGAATTCCTCCCGACAATCCGTTTGCAGGGAATACGCAGGGATGGAGAGAGGAAATTTATTCTTTCGGGTTGAGGAATCCCTGGCGGTTCAGTTTTGACCCTGTAACAAACTGGCTGTGGTGCGGCGATGTGGGACAGAATGCTTGGGAGGAAATTGATACTATTACAAGCGGCGGGAATTACGGCTGGAGATGCTATGAAGGCAACCATGAGTATAACATGACGGGATGCACCGGTACGGATTATCTTTTCCCCATCTGGGAATACTCACACTCGGGAGGCAATTGCTCAATTACTGGAGGCTTTATTTATAGGGGAATGAGAAGACCTGAACTTACAGGAAATTATATATATGCAGATTATTGTTCTGCAAAGGTATGGGACCTTGACTACAGCGGTGTTAACTTAACCAATAACCTTGTCAACACAGCTTCTGCTTCAGTACTTTCAATCGGTGTGGATATGAACAACGAACTTTATATCCTCTGCTCCAATGGTAAAATTTATGAATTCCAGCCTGCTGTTGGAGCCCCTACAGATCTAATTGCAGGATCTGGCGGTTCAGGTACGGTTGATCTGAGCTGGATAGATAATTCGGATAATGAAACCGGTTTCAGAATTCAGAGAAAAGACAGCACGAACATTTTCAGTGACGTCGGAACTGTGGGTGCGGGGATTACTACTTTTACAGATAACGTAGGCAGCATTGCAACTTATACTTACAGGGTAATTGCATATAATGATACTGCAGTTTCCAATTACAGCAATGAGACCGAAATTATGGTAACCCAGATCCCTGTGGAAATGATCTCTTTTTCTGTCAATGTTTCCGGCAATAAAATTCTGATAAACTGGGTTACGGCTACTGAACAGAATAATAAAGGCTATGATATTGAAAGAAACTTCGGAGATAACTGGGCCTCAATCGGATTTGTAAAAGGACATGGTACCACTACAGAAAAGAATACCTATTCTTTTACCGATGATTTTACAAACGATAATTACAGGGGCACTATTCAGTACAGGTTAAAGCAGATTGATTACGACGGTACTTTCCATTATTCAGGGACCGTTATGGTAAACCTTGATATTAAGACACGTGGTTATTACCTCGATCAGAATTTCCCCAACCCGTTTAATCCGACAACTAAAATAAGGTTCAATGTACCCGAACAAAGCAGAGTTAAAGTAGAGATTATAAATGTCCTCGGGAAAGTGGTTGAGGAACTCTACGGCGGAGAAATGCCGCAGGGAACTTATGAGAAAGTATGGGATGCTTCCAGGTTTGCATCAGGTGTTTATTATGTAAGAATGAAAGCCGAATCGGAAGTTTCAGGCAATACATATTTCAGAGTGCTTAAAATGCTCTACCTGAAATAAAAAGTTAATAATTGTAATTTCGATCCCCCGGACGTAGTCAGGATATTTCTGAACCGGGGGTGAGAAATTATATCTTCAAAATCATTGTAATTTACTCACATAAATCGCGGCTGCTTTCGCACAATTTTCACCGTCGATAGCGGCTGAAACGATGCCGCCCGCATAGCCTGCTCCTTCTCCTGCAGGGAACAAACCTGAAGTCCCTGCATGCATATAAGTTTCATCATCCCGTGGAATTCTTAACGGCGAACTTGTTCTGCTCTCCGCGGCAACAATAACAGCTTCTTCAGTCAGGTATCCCCTCATCTTCTTATTAAAGATATGCAATGCCTCTTTAAGGTATCTTGAAATATATTCCGGCAGTTCATTATGCAATGCAGAAGAAGTTAGCCCCGGAATATATGAGCTGGGCGGAAGACTCTGTGAGATTTTACCTTTAACGAAATCGGTAACACGCTGAGCAGGAGCACTTTGTGTATTACCTGCCAGCTCAAAACATTTTTGTTCAAGCTGTTTCTGAAGCTCCAGTCCTTTAAATGGATATCCCGCATCAACATCCTGCCAGTCTTTCTCATCTACCGTCGCTACAAAACCGGAATTTGCAAAGGCTGAATCTCTCCTGGAGAGTGACATTCCGTTTACAACAATTTCACCGGGAGCTGTGGCTGCCGGTACGATAATTCCGCCGGGACACATACAAAATGAATAAACGCCCTTATCACCTACCTGACAGGAAAGTGCATAAGGGGCAGCAGGCAGATTTTCATGCTTATTTTTGGTGTGATATTGCATTTCATTTATCAGGCTCTGGGGATGTTCTATCCTGACGCCCATAGAAAAAGGTTTGGCTTCGAGGAGCATATTTTTGCTGTGAAGGAGGTAGTAAATATCGCGTGCGGAATGACCTGTACCCAGGATTACACCATCACCGGTAAATTCTTTTTCATCATTGGCTATAATACCCTTAATTATTCCGCCATCAATTATAAAATCTGTCAGTTTGGTATCAAAATAAATTTCCCCGCCGCAATTAAGAATTGTATCCCTTATAGATTTAACTACTTCCGGAAGTTTATTTGAGCCGATATGCGGATGAGCATCTATAACTATGTCTTCTGAGGCCCCGTGCTGAACCAGTATGTTCAGGATCTTCCCCACATCCCCGCGCTTTGTAGCCCTTGTATAGAGTTTACCATCGCTGTATGCGCCGGCTCCCCCCTCGCCGAAACAGTAATTGGAATCGGGGTTTACTTTATGAAACTGCTGTATTGCCCTTAAATCTCTCCTCCTGCTCTGAACATCCTTTCCCCGTTCTATTATTACAGGCTTAATCCCGAGTTCTATTAATTGCAGTGCGGCAAATAATCCTGCGGGCCCTGACCCGACGATAATAATCTTTTTATTCCCCCTTACCGGTTTATAATTTATTTTAGGATGCAGGTCGCCAGGTGATTCATTTATGTAGGCATTCACAAGTAACTTATAAACCGGAGCCTTGCTCCGTGCATCTATAGACCTTCTCAGCGGAACAACCGCTTTCAGTTCAGCGATGTTTAAATTTAATTTCTCTGCAGCCTTTTCATAAAATTTCTCTTTATTAAAAATATCTTCAGGTGGAATTATAAGTTCCAGTTCTTTTTTCATGGTCTACATACCCGGATGAATTAACTTATCCAAATAAACTTTTATTTAAACCGCCGTCTATATTCAGCGTAATACCATTTATATACGATGCCTTTTTAGATGCAAGAAAAAGAACCGCAGAAGCAATTTCTTCCGGAGCACCCAGCCTGTTGCCTGGAGTGTCTTTCGCCATTGCTGTCAGGATCTCCTCGTGTGAATGCTTTTCTTTTTTTGCGCGTGCAACTGCCAGATCATAAAGTCTGTTCGTCAGTGTGTAGCCCGGAGCAATATTATTTACGGTTACATTATACTTTGCGTATTCTGTGCTTAATGTTTTTGCCAAACCTGTTACGCCTGTTCTCAGGGAATTTGAAAGAACAAGGTTATCGACCGGCTGCTTGACAGTGATTGAGGTTATATTGATTATCCTCCCCCATTCATTTGAGATCATATCGGGCAATACCAGCCTGATAAATCTGACTGCACTCATCAACACCTGGTCAATCGCGTTTTGCCATTGTCTGTCGGAAAACTCAGTAAAGTACCCCGCAGGAGGACCGCCGCAGTTATTTACAAGAATATCTATTGAACCGAGCTCTTTGTGAACAGCGTCTACCGTACTCTCTATTTCTTTAGGTTTGTTGATATCGCATATGCACCAGACAGCATCAATTCCGTAACGTTTCTTTAAATCGTTGGTAAGCTCGAGCAGTTCTTCCTTACTCCTGGCACACACAGCAACTTTGCATCCCTCTGCAGCGAAACCCTCTGCGATGGCTTTTCCTATACCTTTGCTTGAGGCAGTAATTAGTGCAGTTTTTCCCTTAATACCGAGATTCATAAAATATTCCTGCAAAATGTTTTTAAGAAGAACATAATGAATAAGAAAATATTTGCACGAATTCAAATTTTTTAATGATTATCTGATGACCGTTATTATTTTCTAATCGGGTTAAATAAATGAATTGTCATCTGGTTCTGTTCCATTGGCTAAAGCCCTCTTCCTCACTGTTATACAGTCCCCACGACTTAAAAAGTCGCGGCATGCCAATATTCTCAATTCAGACGTTAGACTAATTGCCACATGGCCGAAAGGCGCAAAGTGACTGCTTCGACCTCCTCAGTTCAGAGAACTGAGTTACGCAGATACTTCACTGCAGGTATTCAGAAACGGCGGGCATCCGATGTTCGGAAATGTCCTGCCTGTCATTTTGCAGGCTGAAGGTTCATTTCTCCGACAATCTGGGCGGTATCCAGAGCAATAACCAGTTCCTCATTTGTGGGGATCCTGAATACTTTTACTTTTGAATTGTCAGATGAAATAATCTCCTGTTTTCCATTATTTCTTTCATTATCCAAAGAGATTCCCAGGAAATCAAGGTCGCTGCAGACGGTTTCCCTCACCATCGAAGAATTCTCACCAATTCCGCCGGTGAATACGAGCGCATCCAATCCTCCCATTGCAGCTGCATAGGCGCCTATATACTTTTTAATCCTGTAGCAGAAAATATCAAAAGCATACCCGGATCTTTTATGTCCTTCCGCCATTGCGTTTTGTATCTCACGCATATCACTGCTCTCACCGCTTATACCGATGATTCCGCTGTGCTTGTTAAGCAATGTTCCCGCTTCACTCAGCGAAAGTCCTTCCTTTCCCATAATATAAAGGATAAGCGACGGATCAAGGTCGCCACTGCGAGTGCCCATAAGGAGTCCTTCAAGCGGTGTAAAACCCATCGTGGTATCGATCGATTTTCCTCCCTTAATTGCGGCCATACTGCAGCCATTGCCAAGATGAGCGGTTATCATCTTCAGTTCAGATAAGTCCTTACCAATTATAGCTGCGGCACGGTTAGATACAAAATAATGCGAGGTACCATGGAAGCCGTATCTTCTTATCTTATATTTTTTGTAAAGTTCATAAGGTATTCCGTATAGGAAGGCCCTGGGAGGCATTTTCGTATGAAAAGCAGTATCGAAAACACCGCACTGGGGGGTATCCGGCATAACTCTTTTCACTGCCTGTATACCTTTTATATTCGGAGGGTTGTGAAGTGGTGCGAGTTCAATATTTTCCTGAAGCACCTGCATTACCTCATCGGTAATCAGCACTGAATCCGAAAAAGTTTCACCACCGTGAACGACCCTGTGCCCGACAGCCTCTATATCTCTTTTATCGTCGATCACCCCATGATTCTTGCTGAGCATTACCCCGAGTACATATTCAATGCCTATCGCGTGATCAAGAATTTCCCCCACTATTTTTATTTCGTCCCCGTCGTATCTCTGGTGCGTTAATACAGCGCTGTTCATTCCTATTCGTTCAACAATACCTTTTGCCAATGCTGTTTTTTTGTCAGTATCAATAAATTGATATTTTATTGATGAACTTCCGCAGTTAAGTACTAAAACTTTCATGTTAAATTTCCATTTGAGATTAAAAATTATTCAGTAATAATTCTTCCGTTATTATCGTACTTATAGAATCCTTCACCGGTTTTTTTACCAAGTTTTCTTTCCCTTACCAGTTTCCTGAGTATCGGGCAGGCACGGTAG
>DATFVA010000070.1:0-3699 GCA_035260565.1 Ignavibacteriaceae bacterium
AGCAGGATGAATATCTAAAAAGTATAAAAGAATCAGGGTTTGGAAATATTGAGATCAAGAAAACAAAAACAATTGTTCTACCCGATGAACTTCTGTTGAAATATTTATCGAAAGAAGAAATAGAAAACTATAAAAGAAAGATCAAAGGTATATACAGTATCACCGTTACAGGGTACAAAAACTGAAAGACCGGATGATGAAGATATTAATCCTTTGCACCGGTAACTCCTGCAGAAGTCAGATGGCAGAAGGTTTTCTCAAATCATTTGATAACAAACTTGAAGTTTATTCAGCCGGAACAAATCCGGCTGAATATATAAGTCAGAAAGCTGTAATAGTGATGAAGGAAAAGGGGATTGATATAAGCAAAGGCAGACCCGAAAACGTTGGAAAGTATCTGAATGACTCTTTTGATTATGTTATAACGGTATGTGACAATGCAAAGGAAACCTGTCCGGTGTTTTTTGGTAAAGTAAAAGAGACAATGCACATAGGATTTGAAGATCCGGCTGAAGCTGAAGGGACTGAAGAAGAGGTACTGAATTTTTACAGAAAAATCAGAGATGAAATAGAAATTGCATTCAGGGATCTCTACAATACAAAAATCAAAAGTGATGAAGTAAAATCAACATGACCAGACTAACTAAAAAATTAAATTTCCTTGACCGGTATTTAACACTATGGATATTTACCGCAATGCTGCTTGGAATTTTCAGCGGCTACCTGTTCCCGGGAATTACAGAGTTCTGGAATACTTTCCAATCGGGGACAACAAACATCCCGATTGCGATAGGCCTGATCTTAATGATGTACCCTCCGCTGGCGAAAGTAAAGTACGAGGAACTGCCACAGATATTCAGAAACCTCAGAGTACTAGCACTCTCCTTAATTCAAAACTGGATAATCGGCCCATTACTGATGTTCTTCCTTGCTGTAATTTTTCTTCATAATTATCCTGAATACATGGCTGGTTTAATAATGATCGGCCTAGCGCGATGTATTGCAATGGTTATAGTATGGAATGAACTGGCTGAGGGGGATACGGAATATGCGGCAGGGCTGGTAGCATTCAACTCTATTTTCCAGGTACTTTTCTTTTCATTATATGCTTACCTGTTTATTACAATATTCCCCCGGTGGCTGGGGCTAAGCAGTTTTGCTGTTGATATTTCTATAAGTCAGATTGCTGAGAGTGTACTAATTTATCTCGGGATACCCTTCTTCGGCGGAATGCTGACAAGATTCGCACTTATAAAAATAAAAGACAGGGAATGGTATCAGCGAAAGTTTATTCCCAAGATAAGTCCGGTTACTCTTATAGCGCTTCTTTTTACAATTTTTGTGATGTTTTCATTAAAAGGGGAATATATAGTCAGAATTCCATTTGATGTATTGAGAATTGCTGTCCCCCTTGTAATTTATTTTGTTATAATGTTCTTTATTTCCTTTTATATGGGGAGAAAAGCAGGGGCAGATTATTCCAAGACCACCACACTTTCATTTACCGCAGCGAGCAATAATTTCGAATTAGCCATAGCAGTTTCAGTAGCAGTTTTCGGAATAAACTCGGGTGAATCGTTTGCCGCAGTTATTGGTCCCCTGGTTGAGGTGCCCGTCCTGATCTTATTAGTCAATGTAGCTTTATATTTTAAGAAAAAATATTTTTCCGAATTAAGCACAGTCTGATAATTATTCAAACTGCTTCATAATTAATTTAATTCCGTGCATGGGAACTACTACCAGTCCGGCCTGTTGTTCAGTTCATCTTCGATTTCATAAATAGATTTATCCGGAGGGAACATCTTGAAGCTGAGCTGTCCTTTCTATACAGTGATGAAAGGATATCCCTCTGTTATGTTCCGATATGCATTTTAAGAATGAACTGCTGTTATAGTAAAAACCAGGGTTCTACATATTGCTGCATGATGCCGACATCTCCGGGTCTAACTTTGGAGCGCCGGAAATACAAATTATAAACAGCGAGCATAAAGACCGGAGCATTACTCGGGCGTTCCTGAATGAAGTATTTCAGTTTACTTTCCCCCCGTGAACGTTCAGGTTCTCCTTCAAAATTTATATTAACAAAATCATCACCCGTAGTTAAAGCCTGTTCCGGATGATTATCACCGTGAATCCTTATCTATTGTGCTGATATGCTGATTAAGCATGAAGAAAAACCATTTTTAGTTAATATAATCTGAATCAATAAACACGTACTAACTGATTTCAATGATATCCGGTTAATTCAGATGATGGGAAAATTGAATAATTATGCCGGCAGGTCTAAATTTCAGTAACCTTTTTTGATAATAGCAGGTCTAATACATAAAACCACAGGGAAAACAAATAATGAAAAAGTATACGTACTCATTTTTAATACTCATATTATTGGGTTTAACCGGCAGTTTATCAGCCTGCCGTGTAGAAGTAGGTTCAGATCACGGAGGCGATCTGGAAGTACTTCAGGAGAAAACATTTCCTGCTCAGCCCGGAAAAGATCTGAAAGTTGAAACGGCAAGCGGGGACGTAACAATTACAACCTGGGATAAATCCGAAGTTTATATAAAAATACTTGGAAATGATAAAGCCAGGGAAAAAGTTGATTTTGTATTCAATAATGACGAGGATGAAGTATCTGTAATTGCGAAGAGGGAAGGCTCATTCTTCAACTGGTTCTCAAGCGGAATAAGGATACGATTTGAAATTAAAGTACCTGCAGAATTTAATACTAACATCAATACTTCCGGCGGAGATATAATGATAGGGCAGATCAGGGGAAATAACAGTCTAAGGACCTCTGGCGGAGATGTATGGGTTAAGAATACCGACGGTGTGTTAAAAGTTTCTACTTCCGGAGGGGAAATTAACCTGGATTCCAACAGCGGCGAGATGGATGTTTCCACATCCGGAGGCGATATTAAAGCAAGAGAATTCAAAGGCGACTTTTCCGCCTCAACATCAGGCGGCGATATATATTTAAAAGGAAGTGATTCGAAGATTTATGCTGAAACCTCAGGCGGAGATATCACGCTTGAATATTACGGAGCTAATAAGGGAATCGATCTTGAGACATCCGGCGGGGATATTCAGATGAAACTGCCGGCTGATTTTAATGCTACAGCAAGTATGCATACCTCGGGCGGAGATATTGAATGCGATCTTTCAGCAAATAATGCCAGGAAGATTTCCTCTACAAGATTTGAGGCCGATCTGAATAACGGCGGAGAAACTCTTACCGCAAAGACATCAGGCGGAGATATTACAATTAAAAGACAGTAGCATCAATCGGTAAATGCTCATCTCACACAAGCGCAAATGCCGGTAAAACGGTATCTGCGCTTTTTTTTGTCATTTGATGGTTCCCGCAAAGGCGCAGAGGGATGACAGCAGCCTCGGAATTGAAGTACGGGCAGTATAGGAGATTAAGTTAAGCTGGATGAATACATTATATTTCAGCAAGAATTTAGTGATTTTCGGTGGCTTCGATATCCCGCGGAGCTCGTCCCGATGTAAAAAATAAATCAATAAATGAGCGGGATTTCGAGGACTCAACATCCCGCCCCCAAGAACTTAAGCAAGAGGCGGGACACTCGCCCACCGCAGCAAGTCATAACAGAGACAACCAGGCTTCGATACATCCCCCCAAAGGAACAGTATCGGGACAGTCCCCGACCTGATGTATGGTAGATGAGTCGGGCA
>DATFVA010000071.1:0-3689 GCA_035260565.1 Ignavibacteriaceae bacterium
TTGCCTGATCAGATTTAAAATCAACAAATCCCATAATTGTTATTTCGAACATTAACCTCCTGAGGATGAGAAATTCCAGGCGGTTAATATTGATCACCAACAAACATCCGACTTGATGAAAGGAGGATTCAAAATAAGAAAAGAGTAATTGCATTATTTCTTTTCTGAAACTTAAACTTTTTTAATGCATTAAATTTATTCCGGACAGCACTGATCCTCCATCCGCTAATTCTTTGCATTTATAAACACCCCTCTTTATATTTGGCAATTAAAATTTTTAACATATTGCAGTAATTAATGCAGAAAATATTTATATCAGACTTATCGAAATACGTTGGCAAAGAAATTAAGATACAGGGCTGGCTTTATAACAAAAGATCAAGCGGTAAACTGCATTTTCTTATCCTGCGCGACGGGACGGGCTATCTTCAGTGCGTATTTTTCAAAGGCAATGTTTCGGAAGAAGTATTCGATTTAGCAGGAAAAATAGGACAGGAATCTTCCATAGAGATTACCGGAAAAATTAAAGAGGAGAAAAGAGCTCCCGGCGGATATGAGCTGGATGCATCCGACCTCAAAGTAATTTCAGAATCCCACGATTATCCTATTACTCTTAAGGAACACGGAACAGAATTCCTTATGGATAACCGCCACCTGTGGTTAAGATCGAGTAAACAGGTCGCGATTCTACGGATTAGACACAGGATCGTTAAAGCAATACGCGATTTCTTCGATGGTAATGGTTTTACTCTGATGGATCCTCCGATCCTTACTCCGTCCTCCTGTGAAGGAACTTCAACGCTTTTTGAAACAGAATATTTCGATCTGGGAAAGGCTTATCTTACCCAATCCGGTCAGCTTTATGCCGAAGCCGGTGCAATGGCCCTTGGTAAAGTATATACTTTCGGTCCTACCTTCCGGGCAGAAAAATCAAAAACAAAGAGACACTTGACCGAGTTCTGGATGTGTGAACCGGAAGTTGCTTTTGCGGATCTGAACGATGATATGGATTTGGCTGAAGAATTCCTCGAGTATATTGTCCAGACTGTTCTTAAGGACAGGGAAGAGGAACTGAAACTTCTCGAACGCGATACAAAGTTCTTATTGAATGTTAAGAAACCCCTTCCCAGGATTTCATATAACGAAGCCGTGGAAATTCTGAAGAAGAACGGAAGCGAATTTGAATACGGGAATGATTTCGGCGCACCGGATGAGACGATCATTTCAAGCCAGTTTGACAGGCCAGTGATGGTCCACCGTTATCCTGCCGCCGTTAAAGCATTTTATATGAAAAGAGACCCTGAAAATATGAATCTTGCTCTTGCAGTTGATGTTCTTGCCCCCGAAGGATACGGAGAAATTATAGGCGGAAGCCAGAGGGAAGATAATGTTGATCTTTTAATAGAAAGAATAAAAGAGCACGAGCTTCCGATGAAGGATTTTGAATGGTACCTGGATTTGCGGAGATTCGGTTCGGTTCCGCATGCCGGATTCGGGTTGGGACTGGAAAGGACAGTCTCATGGATCTGCGGTCTCGATCATATAAGGGAAACTATTCCATTCCCCCGTATGATCTATAGAAATACTCCTTAGGATGGATGATGTTGAGCCTTAAGGTGAAACCCCGCTTTGCGGGGGTTGATGGAATATGGAAGAGGGCAGCGGAATGAATCTTGGAGGCTGTGTGAAAAATGTAAAGCGAAACGCTGTTTCGCTTACCCGGGACCTAAAAAGCCTATACTTTGACGTATTCGGTTGCGCTGGATTTCCTTTCAGGTTGGATTTTCACACAGCCTCTTTAAACTTAGGCAATACTGGAAAGAACATTTAATTTTGGAGTTAATTGTTTATTGTTTATTGAGACTTTACCTAAAACTGTCGGGTTGAAGGTAGCTGCATTTCAGCTGGCGAAATCGTCAACGTCGGTTGGTGCAAATTATGAAGAAGCTCAGAGAGCCGAATCAGGAAAAGATTTTATACATAAAATTGGTATTGTGTTAAAAGAGATCTGTGAAAGTAATTACTGGCTGCGTGTTATCGGCAAAGTCCATACAGAATCATCCAGGGATGAGAATTATATAAGTTTGTTAAATGAAAGCTTTGAGTTGAAAAAAATATTTATTTCCATAAAATTAACAGCTCAGCAGAATCTGAAAAAGGTAAAATGTTAATGTCATTTCCATCATCCATAATCAGTTTTCCATCAACCATCAACCATCAACCATCAACCATCATGCATACTCCATTATCCATCAACCATCAACCATCATCCATCATACTATGTCTTTAGAAGTTATACTCTTTATCCTCTTCGGTGCAGTAGCTGCTGTTTCATCAGTGACAATGATTACGAGGAGCGATGCAGTTATTGCCGCACTGTTTTTAGTACTGAATTTTGCGGCTCTTGCCGGTCTTTATCTTCTCCTGAATGCACAGTTTATCGCGGTTGCACAGGTGATAGTTTATGCCGGTGCGATTATGGTTGTATTCCTGTTTGTTATAATGCTGCTGAGACCGCAGAAGGAAGATATTCTCGGTAAAAAACCCGCAATTAAAATTATGGCGATTGTAGTTGCCGCACTGGTTTTCATTCAGATTGCTTATATGATTTTCTTTTCTAAATCGGGCGGTGTGACCGGTCAGGCTGCTGCAAGTGTGAAAGCAGGTACCGTTGAATCAATAGGCAGGGAATTATTTACTAATTATGTTGTTCCTTTTGAAGCTGCAGGATTTTTACTTCTTGCTGCTACAATAGGAGCTTTGGTTTTAGCAAAAAAGAAATTCGAATAAAATATGCAGATTCCAATAGAATATTATTTAATCCTCAGCGCTTTTATGTTTGCGGTTGGAGTAACCGGGGTGCTGATCAGGAGAAATGCAATTATCGTATTTATGTCGGTTGAGCTGATGCTTAATTCAGCAAACCTGACTCTCGTTGCATTTTCATCCTACCTGGGCAATTCGATAGGTCAGCTATTTGTTTTCTTTGTAATGACAGTAGCCGCAGCAGAGGCTGCAGTTGGTCTGGCAATCATAATAGCCCTGTTCAGGAACAAATTAACTCTGAATATTGATGAAGTAAATATTTTGAAATGGTAATGCAACCGGGCCATTTTGAATTCTTAAATAGCAGAATTTTATGATTAACCTTATATACTTAACTGTTCTTCTTCCGCTTGCCGGATTCCTGATTAACGGGATTTTCGGTTCCAAAATAAAAAATGAAAAAGTCATCGGCATAATCGGCAGCGGTGCGATAGGACTTTCATTTCTCATTGCAGCGGGAGCATTCCTGCAGACACTCGGATTACCAGTAGAAGAAAGACAGCATATTGTTAGTCTGTTTACCTGGATGAAAGCAGGTGGACTTAACGTAGGTTTTTCGTACCAGGTAGATCAGCTGTCTTTGATAATGGCCCTCATAGTTACCGGTGTAGGTTTTATTATCCATGTTTACTCAATCGGTTATATGCATGGCGATAAAAGCTTCTGGAGATTTTTTGCCTACATGAACCTCTTTATCTTTGCAATGATGAACCTGATCCTTGGCGATAACTTTGTTCTGCTCTTTCTCGGCTGGGAGGGCGTTGGACTTTGTTCTTATTTGCTTATCGGTTTCTGGTACGACCGTAAGTTTGAGAAAAGCACAACGAGCGATGCCGCTAAGAAAGCCTTCATCGTTAACAGGA